>NZ_JBPQTS010000031.1:0-51206 GCF_051386455.1 Streptomyces sp. URMC 124 | reverse complement strand
CCCCACGCCGCCGCACCCGGCGGAGCTCGCCGAGCCCCCCGCCGCATCCCGGCCGCCGTCCCCTCTCCACGCACCCGCCGCGGCAACGCCTCGCTTCCGCCACGCGCCTGCCACCTCGCCGGTTCCTCCTGACGCCCACCTCGTGCAACCTGTCGCACCCCCCGTGCCCACGCCCGTTCGCACCGGCCCGCCGGAGCCGCTGCCCACCGGGAGGACCCGCGCGGAACGCGGCCGGAGCGGACTGCGTCACCCCGCCCCCGGCGCGCGGGACGCCGCCGAGACCGTCGTCCGCATCAGCATCGAGCGGCTGGAGGTCCGGGCGGCGCCTCCGGCGTCCCCGGCGGCGCGCCCGCAGGATGCCGGGCGCACCCGTAAGGCCGGCCCCGGCCTCGACGAGTACCTGCGGGGCCGGACGTGAGGGGCCGGACGTGAGCGACTCGGCCGCCGTCGCCGCCGTCACCAGCGCCCTGCACGTGGTTCTGCGCAGGGCGCTCGAACCCACGGTCCCGCTGATCCAGGTCACCTCGAAGACGCCCGACGAGGCCGCGGCCCATCACGAGTCCCCGGCCCTGAACCTGTTCCTGTACCGGATGACGACCGACGGCAGCTGGCGCAACACGGATCCGCCCGGGACCCGTCCCGGAGAGACCGGGCGGCCCGCCCTGCCCGTCGTCCTGCACTACCTCCTCACCCCCTATCCGACGGACGACCCGCAGGGCCTGCTCGCCCTCCGGATGCTCGGTGCGGCGATGGCTGCCCTGCACGACCACAGCGAACTCGGGCCGGACGACTACGCCGAGGACCCGGTCCTCGGCGACGCCCACCTGCAGCCCGAGCCCGTACGGATTACTCCGGCGGACCTGTCCGTCGACGACATGTCCAAGCTGTGGAGCGCCTTCCAGAGCCAGTACCGGGTCTCGGTCGCGTACGAGGCCCGCATCGTGCTGCTCGACAGCGCCCGGCCCGCCCGCGCCCCGCTGCCGGTGGTGCGGCGCGGGACCGAGGGACGGGGGCCCGAGGCCGCCCCGGACCCGGTCGATCCGCACCCCGTACTGACCGGCGTGACCCCGCAGGTCGCGACGGTCGCCGACGAACTCGTCCTGACCGGCCGCAAGCTGGACGCCGGAACGCCGGTCGTCCACCTCACCCACCCGCTGTTCGGCGCGGTCCCCCTGACCACGACCGCGGTGAGCGAGAACGAGGTGCGGGCCGCCTTCGGAGAGGACGACAAGCTGGTGCCGGGGCCGTGGTCGGTGACCGTCGTCCTCAGCCGTGACGACGGCACGCGGCAGGTCACCCGGACGCTCCCGCTGGCGGTCGCGCCGAGTATCACCTCTGCCCTGCCGCTGTCGGCGCAGCGCAGCAGCGAGGGCGAGGTGAAGCTCAAGGTGGAGTGCAAACCGCCGGTCGCGGCCGGCCAGCGGATCCGGCTGCTGGTCGGGGACCGTCCCGTGCCCGTCACGCCCTTCCAGGGGGCGCGCGCGAAGACGCTGGCCTTCTCCTTCCTCACCTCCGGACCGGGCCGCCACGTGCTGCGGCTGCGCGTCGACGGGGTGGACAGCCCCGTCATCGACGCCGGTGCCACCCCGCCCCGCATCGACGAGGACCTGGCGGTGGTGGTGACGTGACCTCCGTCAAGCCGGGCTCGGCGCACAAGCCGGGCCCAGAGCCCAAGCCGGGCCCAGAGCCCAAGCCGGGCCCAGAGCCCGAGCCAGGCCCGGCGCGCAAGCCGGGCCGTGCCTCCGCGCCCGCAGGTGCCGCGCCCACGGTAGATGCGGGCGCGCAGGCCCCGCCGGAGAGGTGGGAAGACGCCAACGAGCGCTATCTGGAGGCCGGCCTCGCATGGCTGCGGCTCCTGCTGCGCGCCGCGGCAGGCAGACAGCAGGCCGGCAGAGACCAGGCCGGCAGAGACCAGGCCGGCAAGGACCAGGTCGGCAGAGACCGGACCGCGGCCGACCGGACCGAGCGCGTCCCCGTCACCGACAAGCAACTCGCCTCCGCCGCCGCGGCCATGGAGCGTGCCGCGGCCGCCGACCCGCCGCCCGCCCTCGTCTCCCTCGGCGGGCTGCTGGGCCTGTCCGCGTTCGAGCGGCACGCCCTGCTGCTGTGCGCCGCACCGGAGCTGGACCCCGGCTTCGCGGAGCTGTGCGCGGCGGCGCAGGGCGACCCGGGCCTGCCCTGCGCCACGTTCGCCCTGGCACTGTCGGTGCTGCCGGAGCCCGCGTGGGACGTGCTCTCCCCGTACCGGGGACTGCGGTACTGGAGGCTGGTCGAGATCGACCGTGCGGCGGGCCGGACGCTGGTGACCAGCCCGCTGCGCGCCGACGAACGCATCGTCAACCACCTCAAGGGGCTGGACTACGTCGACGAGCGCCTCGAATCGCTGGTCACCCTGCTGCGGCCCGCACCCGGCCCGGTGGACCGCGCCGCCGGCTCCGGTACCGATGCAGGCCACCCGGCCGCCGCCGAGATCCTCACCCACTGGCAGCACGCCCCCGCGTGGTCCGGCGGTCGCATGCCGGTCGTCCAGCTCGTGGGCCCCGACCGGGAGACGAAGCGCGCCGTGGCGGTCGAGGCCGCCGCCGCGGCGGGGCTGCTGCTGTACGGGATGCCGGCCGGTCTGCTGCCGGGCGCGGCGGCGGAGCTCGACACGGTGGCCCGGCTCTGGCAGCGGGAGTCCCGTCTGCTGCCGCTGGCCCTGTGGCTGGACGCCGGGGACGAGGGGCGCGCCGACGGCGACGGAGCCGCCGGCGGGGAGACGGCCGGGCGGCTCGGCCGCTTCCTCGACCGTGTCGGCGGCCCGTGCCTGGTGGCCACCAGGGAGACCCGGGCCGACGTGCCCGCGCCCACCGCCGTGGTGGAGGTCGTCCCGCCGCCGGCCGCGGAGCGGGCCGCCGCCTGGCGCACGCTGCTGCCCCCGGCGGACGCGGACCGGCTGGCCGGGCAGTTCGCCCTGGACCTGCCCTCGATCCACGAGATCGCGGCCGCCGCGGGCGGCGACTTCGACGCCGCCTGGCGGGACTGCCTCGTGCGCACCCGCCCCCGCCTCGGCGGACTGGCCCAGCGGCTGGAGCCGGAGGCCTGCTGGGACGACATCGTGCTGCCCGCGCGGGAGGCGGGGCTGCTCCGGCAGATCGCGGCCCAGGTGGCCCACCGCGACACCGTGTACCGGGCGTGGGGCTTCGCGCAGCCGGCCGGCCGCGGGCTGGGGATCAGCGCGCTGTTCACCGGGCCCAGCGGCACCGGGAAGACCATGGCGGCCGAGGTGCTCGCCCGGCACCTGCGCCTCGACCTGTTCCGGGTGGACCTCTCCGCGGCGGTCAGCAAGTACATCGGCGAGACGGAGAAGAACCTGCGCCGGCTCTTCGACGCCGCCGAGCCGGGCGGCACCATCCTCTTCTTCGACGAGGCCGACGCGCTCTTCGGCAAGCGCAGCGAGGTCAAGGACTCCCACGACCGGTACGCCAACATCGAGGTCGGCTACCTGCTGCAGCGCATGGAGTCCTACAGGGGACTCGCCATCCTGGCCACGAACCAGCGGCGCGCGCTGGACACGGCGTTCGTGCGCCGGCTGCGTTTCATCGTGCCCTTCGACTTCCCCGGCCCCGACGAACGCCGCCGCATGTGGGAGCGCGCCTTCCCGGCCGCCGCGCCGGTCGACGCCCTCGACGCGGGCCGGCTGGCCGAACTCCCGCTCAGCGGCGGGATGATCCGCAACATCGCGCTCAACGCGGCCTTCGACGCCGCCTCGGCGGGCACCCCCATCGGCATGCCGGGCGTGCTGGCCGCGGCCCGGGCCGAACTGCGCAAGACCGACATGCCGATGCCGGGTGCGGACTTCTCCTGGGACGGTCAGCCGGAGGTGACCCCGTGAAGGTCGAACTGTCCATCGGACGGCTGGTGCTCGACGGCGTTCCCGGCCACCGGGCCGCCGCCCTGCGCCGGGCGCTGGAGACGGAACTCGGCGCCCTGCTCACCGCCGCACCGCCCCGCGGGCAGGGAGACCTCCACCTGCGCCGCGCCGCGACGGCACCGGTGCGCGCCACCGCCGACCCCGCCGCCCTCGGCCGGCGCATCGCCCACGCCGTCCACGGGGCCCTCGGAACGCCCGGCACCACTCCGGTGGCCGGGGCCGCGGCCGCGCACCGGGAGACGCCCCGATGACGACGCCCCTCGCCCTGCGCGGCGGGTTCGTGTTCCTCGACCCGGAGCAGGGCCGCGTCCTGCGGGTCGCGCCGTTCCAGTACAACCCCGACACCCTCACCCGCAGCCTGCAGCCGCGCGGCGCCGGGGCCGAGGGCGGCGACCGGCTGGAGGCGCTGCGGCTCAGCGGCCCGCCGCAGGAGACGTTCAAGTTCGAAGCGGAGTTCGACGCCGCCGACCGGACCGACAAGGGCGGCCGGCCCGACCCGGCGGCCGGCACCGGGCTCTTCGCGGTGCTCTCCGCCCTGGAGAGAGCCATCCACCCCACGGGGGCCCAACTGCGCGAGTCCGAACGGCTGTCGTCCATGGGAATGATCGAGATCGCCCCGATGGAGTCGCCGCTGACCGTCCTCGTGCTCGGCCGGCGCAGGGTCGTACCGGTGCGGATCACGGAGATGTCCGTCACGGAGGAGGCCTACGACAGCGCCCTCCAGCCGGTGCGGGCCAAGGTGTCCCTGTCCGTGCGCACCCTGACCACCGACGACGTCGGCTTCGAGCACCGGGCCGGGGCGCTCTACCTCCGCTACCACCAGGGCAAGGAGAGCTTCGCCGCCCTCGGCGCGTACGGATCCGACGCCGTCGGCCTGACCGGGATCTGAGCGCGGGGAACCGAGGAGACACCGATGATCGAGTCCACCAGCCGCTACCACGGGCTCCCCACCGCCACCTGGACCGGCCCGGACGGACGGACCGTCGCCTACGTCCGGCGCCGCTTCCCGCCCCACCCCGAGGACCTGGCGACCATCCGCGAGGAAGCGGTCGGGGTGGGGGAGCGGCTCGACGCGTTCGCCGCACGGCACCTGGGCGACCCCGAGCAGGACTGGCGGATCGCCGACGCCCACCGGGTGCTGCGCCCCGACGACCTCACCGCGCTGCCGGGCCGGCGGCTGCGGATCACCCTGCCCGCGGGGATGCCGGGCGCGTACGCGGTGGGGGGCGCCCCGGGATGACCCACAGTGTGCAACTGATGCTGCTCACGGGGAAGTACGTGCCCACGCCGGCGCCTCCCTCGCTCCTCGACGCCCTGCGGTCGGTGCAGGTCACGGTCGCGAGCGAGGGGGCGAGCGGCTTCCAGCTGACGTTCGCGCTCGGCAAGCGGTCGGCCGTGACGCGGGAGATGCTCCCGCTGGGGATGCTGGACCCGCAGACCCGCATCATCGTGACGGCCGTCGTCGGCGGCATGCCGCACGTACTGATGGACGGCCTGATCACCCGACAGGACCAGGCGTGCGGGTCGTCTCCGGGGAGCTCGACGCTCACGGTGACGGGTCAGGACATCTCCATCGTCATGGACCGGGAGGAGAAGCTGCAGCCCCACCCGGGCCTGACACCGCACCTGACGGTCATGGAGCTGTGCGTCGGCTATCTGCGGTACGGCATCGTGCCGCTGGCCGTCCCGCCGCTGCTCCCGGTGCTTCCGACTCCCGTCCAGACGCCACCCCTCCAGTGCGGCACCGACCTGGCGTATATCAAGAACCTGGCGGCGCGCGTCGGCTACGTCTTCTACATCGACTCCGGGCCCCTCCCGGGCGCCAACATCGCCTACTGGGGGCCGGAAGTGCGGGCGGGTGTGCCGCAGCCCGCGCTCACCGTCGACTCGGACGCCGCGACCAACGTCGAATCGCTGAGCTTCGGCTACGACGGCCTCTCCCGCACCACCTACTCGATCGGCATCACCGAGCCCACTACCAAGATCAGTTTCTCGGTGCCGGTCCCCGACGTGAGCCCCCTGCGGCCGCCCCTCGCCGTACGCCCGGCGCCGGCGTTCCAGGAGAAGCCCCTGCCCGACCTGACCGGCCGCTCCCTCCCGGAGATCCTGCTGATGGGGCTCGGCGAGACCGCCCGGTCCAGCGACGTCGTCACGGGTCAGGGCCGGCTGGACGTCCTGCGCTACGGGCACGTCCTGAGCGCCCGCCGCCTGGTGGGTGTCCGCGGCGCGGGCCTGGCCTACGACGGCCTGTGGTACGTGCGCAGCGTCACGCACGAGATCAAGCGCGGCGAGTACAAGCAGAGCTTCAGCCTCACCCGCGAGGGCCTCGTCTCGAACACACCGGTGGTGATCCCATGACAGCCTCCACGACGAAGCGGTTCCACGGCCTGCACCAGGGCGTGGTCGTGTCCAACGAGGATCCGCTCCAGGAAGGCCGGCTGCTGGTGCGCGTCCCCGAGGTGCTCGGCAACCACCCCGGCATCTGGGCCTCGCCCCTGTCGCCCGTCGCGGGCGTCGCCAGCGGCATGTACGTCGTACCGCTGGTCAACTCGGGCGTGTGGGTGCAGTTCCTGGAGGGAGACCCCCACCGGGCGGTCTGGGTGGGATTCTGGCGCGGCGGCGCGGGGGACGTGCCCCCGGCCGCCCGTACCTCCCCGCCCGGAACCCCGCAGATCGTGCTGGCCACCCCCGGGCAGAAGGCCCTGGTGATCAGCGACGCGCCGGCGCCGATGGGCGGCATCAAGCTGCAGTTCCTGGGCGAGGCCGGGCCCTACATCAAGATCACCGCACTGGGCATCGAGCTCTCCTGCGGGCCCGGGCTGGCCAGCATCAAGCTGGAGGGGCCGGTCGTGAGCATCAACGGCACCTCGCTGCAGGTCGTGGGGTGAGCGCGGGTCATGCCCGGACTGGTCCTGCACGCCGGCGCCGTCATGATGTGCGCCCACCCGCCGGGCGTCGTGACCCTGCCCGCGCCCACCCAGCTGAAGGTGCTGGTCGGCCTCCAGCCGGTCGCGACCGTCGCGGACGTCTTCGTGGTCGGGGGCTGCGCCCTGACCGGTTCCCCTTCGCCCCCGTGCGTCACCGTGCGCTGGTTCCAGTTCTCCGCCCGCGTGCTGGCCGGCGGCCGGCCCGTCCTCGTACAGCCGGCCCCGCCTCCCGGTCCGGGGCCCGCCACCGGGGTGCCCGCCCCCGGACCGCCGATGGTCCAGGCCATGCAGATCAAGGTGAGAGCGAGCTGAGCGGACCGTGGACATCGACTTCCCCTACCGCATCGACGAGCGCGGCCGCACCGCGGAGACCGGCCACCCCGACCACGTCCGCGACATGGTCGAGATCGTGCTCTTCACCACCCCCGGCGAGCGCGTCAACCGCCCCGACTTCGGCTGCGGGCTGCTCGACCTGGTCTTCGCCCCCAACGGCCCCGAGCTCGCGGCCACCGTGGAGCTGACCGCCCAGGCCGCACTGCAGCGCTGGCTCGGCGACCTGCTCTCCGTCGAGGCCCTCGCCGTCACCGCCGAGGAGTCGGTCCTCACCGTCTCGCTGAGCTACCGGCTCACCGCCACGGGACAGCGCCACAGCATCGTCGTCGACGGGGGGACCGCGGCATGAACCCCCAGGGCCCGCCGGTCTGCGACGACGAGCGGCGCCGCGCCTCCGTCCGCCGGGCCGGGCTGGCCGGCATCGACTCGGTGACCGTCGACGCCGACCAGCGCGGACTCACCGTCACGCTGTTCGGCGCCGTCCCGCCCGGCATCGACCGGCACGGCTTCCGCATCGAGGGCGGCCGGCGCGTCACCGGCATCCAGGTCGTCGCCGCCACGCTCCACGGCTGCGCCGACGGGGACCCCACCACCGACGTGCACCTCGCCCTCGACCGGCGCGGCGACACCTCCACCTACCGCGTGCTCGCCCTCGGCGACGCCTTCGACCCCCGTTACGTCGCGCACGAGTTCGCCTTCCGGCAGCACTGCCCCACCGGCCTGGACTGCCGGCCCGACGGCGGCCCGCCCCCGCCTTCGCCCCCGGCCCGTCCGGCACCCGCCATCGACTACCTGACCAAGGACTACGCCGGCTTCCGGCGCCTGCTCCTGGACCGGCTCGCCCTGACCGTGCCGGACTGGACCGAGCGCCACGTGCCGGACCTCGGCATCACCCTGGTCGAGATCCTCGCCCACGTCGGCGACCGGCTCAGCTACCAGCAGGACGCCGTAGCCGCCGAGGCGTACCTCGACACCGCCCGGCTGCGGACCTCCGTCCGCCGGCACGCCCGCCTGGTCGACTACCCCATGCACGACGGCTGCGCCGCCCGGACCTTCGTCTGCGTAGAGACCGAAACGGACATGGACGCCGACCCCGCCGAATTCGCCTTCGCCGTCGTGCCCCCCGGGCAGCTTCCCGACGCGGGGCCGGTGATCGCCGATGATGTCCTACGGGCCCGGGCACAGGTCTGTTTCCGGCCCCTGGAGGACCGCACGATCCGCCTCCGCGCCCACCACAGCCGCATCGAGCTGTGGGCCTGGGGCAACGAGCAGTGCCACCTGCCCGCGGGAGCGACCGAAGCCACCCTGCGCGACGGGGGGACGGAGGACGGGCGTCCGCGCCGGATCCTGGACCTCACCCCCGGCGACGTCCTGGTCCTGGAAGAGGAACGCGGCCCGGCCACCGGCGCCCGCGCCGACGCCGACCCCGCCCACCGGCAGGCCGTCCGCCTCACCCGCGTCACGCCGCGCATCGACGCCGTCGAACAGGTCCCCGTCCTGGACGTCGCCTGGGACCCCGAGGACGCCCTGACCTTCCCCCTCCACCTCAACACCCGCGGATGCAAACTCCCCCTGGCCGTCGCCCGGGGCAACGCCGTACTCGTCGAACACGGTCTGGACAACACCTGGGGGACGGGCGCAAAGGCACCGGTGTTCACCGCGCCCGACCCCGCGGCCGGCGGGAAGCCCTTCGCCCCGGCCCTGCCCGACACCGGCATCACCTGGTCCGCCCGCTTTCCCGAGCCGGCCGACATCGCCACCGCGCAGGCGCGTCAGCTCGCGCTGCTTCCGGAACGTGCGCGCGACCGGATCCGTAACCTCTTGCACGCGGCGAACGCCGCGGGGAAAGACACCGGGAAAGACGCCAGTAAGGAGACCGGGCAAGCCACCGGTAAGGAAACCGGGAGCGACTACGGCGGCGAAGCCGGGAGCGCTGCCGAGTCCGGCTCCCGCAGCTATCCCGGGGACGACGCCGCGGCCGGGGGCTCCGCCCCTACCGACGACGACCGCGCACTGGCGATCCTCTTCGGGGAGGAGACCCTGCGCGCAGTCGGCCTCTACGAGGACCGCAGGCGTGCCCTCGACACCCTCCTCTCCCGCTTCGACCACTTCCTGGCCGCCAAGCTCCGGCGCCTGGCCACGCTCGTCCAGCAGGCCCGCTCCGGATACGTCCTGCCGGAAGAGGACGTCACCGGGGAGCTCACCGGAAGCTGGGGCCCGGACGCCCGGGCCCTCCTCCCCGACTCCCCGCTCCTGCACGGACCGGCAGCCCGCGCCCTGCGGACCGACCCCCGCGCCGCACTGCCACGGCTGCTCCTCCACCCGCTGCCTCCCGCGGAGGAGAAGAAACCAGGGCACGGCGAGCCGGCCGGGCGACCGGCACACGGCAAGAACCGCACCCAGGGCTGGGGCTTCGGCTCCGCCCCCTGGACGCCCGGCCGCGACCTGCTCGGCTGCGGCCCGCGCACCCGGCACGTCGTGGCCGAGACCGACGACGGGGGCGTCGTCACCCTGCGGTTCGGCGACGGGCGGGCGGGCTGCCTGCCGGTGCCCGGCACGAGGCTGCGGGCCGAGTACAGCATCGGCAACGGCCGCGCGGGGAACGTCGGCCCCGGCGCGGTCAACCGGGTCGCCTTCCGCACCCTCCGGCCCGGCGGCATCGTCCGCGTCCGCAACCCCCTGCCCGCCACCGGCGGCACCGACCCCGAACCCGTGGCCGACGTACGCCGCGCCGCGCCCCGCGAACCCTTCCGCAGGCTCCTGCGCGCCATCACCGCCGACGACTACGCCGCCCTGGCCCAGCAGCAGCCGGGCGTCCAGCGCGCGGCCGCGGCCCTGCGGTGGAACGGCAGCTGGTACGAGGCCGACGTCGCCCTGGACGCCCGGGGCAGCGCGGACGTGCCCCGGGCCCTGCTCGACGGCGTCCGGCAGGCCCTGCACCGCTACCGCCGCATCGGCCACGACGTCGTCACCGGGCAGGCCGTCCAAGTGCCCCTGGACGTCGCCCTGACCGTGCGGGTGGACCCCCACCACATCGCCGGGCACGTCAAACAGGCCGTGCTGAGCGCGCTGCGGCCCGGCCCCCTGCCCGGCGGCGGGCGGGGCTTCTTCGACCCCGACGCCCTCTCGTTCGGCACCCCGGTCCCCGCCAGCCGGCTGATCGCGGCGGTCGTCGCCGTCCCCGGAGTGCGGCACGCCGAAGTGACCCGCCTGCGGCGTCTGCACGGCACCGGCCCCGCCGTCCCGGACGACGGGGTGCTGCGGATGCGGGCGCTGGAGATCGCCCGGCTCGACGACGACAGCGCCCGGCCGGAGAACGGCCGGCTGGACCTCACCTTCGAAGGAGGACGATGAGCAGCCCGACCTGCCGCTGCGGCTGCCGCCCCACCACCGGCCCGGCCGGTCCGGCACGGATCCGGAACCGGCCCGGGCTGCCCGAGCTGTCCTGCCGCGCCGGGACCCACGGGCAGTTCCTGGACGCCATGCTCGCCCGGCTGTCGAGCGAGGACCACCAACAGCTCGCCCGTCTCACCCACCGCGAGACCGACGACCCGTCCATCGCCCTGCTGGACGCCTGGGCCGTCATCGGCGACATCCTGACCTTTTATCAGGAGCGCATCACCAACGAGGGCTACCTCGGCACGGCCACCGAACCGGAGTCCCTGACCCGGCTCGGCCGGCTCGTCGGCCACTGCCCGCGGCCCGCGCTGGGCGCCGGCACCTTCCTCGCCTACACCCTCGACCCCGGCGGCCGCGCCACCATCCCGGCCGGGTCGCAGGTCAAGAGCACGCCCCTGCCGGGCGGCCTCCCCCAGACCTTCGAGACGTCGGAGGACCTCCACGCCCGCGCCGAGTGGAACCAGCTGCCCGTCCGCCGCACCGAACCGCCCGAGCTCGGTCCCGAACACCTGCGGACGATGCGCTCGCTGGAACTCTCCGGTCTCCATGCGGGCCTGCGCCCCGGCGACCGGATGCTGTTCACCTTCTCCGATACCACCCCCTTCGTCGTCCACACCGTCCACGACAGCAAGGCCGACCCGGAGAACCAGCGCACCACCGTGTACTTCGCGTCGGCCACGCCCGAGGACGAGTACGCCGACGCGGTCGAGGCCCTGGGCACGGCCGTCAGCGAGGCGATGGCCGGGCGGGCTGCCGACGACAGCGTCAAGGAGGAGGTGCTCGAACCGATCCGGGAAGCAGGCACCGGTGAAGCCGGCCCCCCAAAGGCCGGCTTCCGACGGGAGTCGCTTTTCTTCGCCGGCCTCTTCGAACCGCTCAACCGGCTCGACGAGCACCTCGCCGTCGCCCGTAGGAAGGGCGACCGGGTGACCGTGGAGCTACTCGATCCGGTCGCGGCCGCGGCGAGAGCGCTCCGGATCGCGGCGGCCCGGGCGACGAAGTCCCCGGAACTGGACGCCCTGATCCACCTCGGTGAACCGCCCGCTGGGGGCAACGGCGGCAGCGGGACCCGTCACGGGCTCCTCGACTCGGGCGAGGAGCGGAAACCGAGGGCCGACGACAGCGAGCGCGAGGGCCAAGTGCTGCTCGGTCTCACCCCCGTCCTCGCCGCCCTCGCACGGCCCCCGTCCCGTCCCCCCGCCGACCGGCGCGACCTGACCACGCCCGTCGCCGACCTGTACGGGACGGGCTCCGACGCCCTGCTCAGGCTGCTGGCCGCCACCCGGCCCCAGCTCGCCGGACAGCTCTACCAGGCCATGGGGACGGCGTCCGTCACGCCGGTCGAAGATCTCCAGGAAGTCCGGTGGCTCCGGGTCAAGGCCATCCCCTACGGTGCGACCATCAGCAAGAAGCTGGCCGAGGACGCCATTAATGTGGACGGCAGCAACCGGAAGCAGCTCACCCTCGACGCCGTCTACGACGCGATTCTTCCCGGTACGCCGATCGTTGTGGAGAAGGGGGGTGCTTCTCCGCTCCTCCGCACGGTAGAGACCGTGACCCAGTGCGCCTTGCGCAAGGACGAGAACCTGGCCTTGACGGTGACCCGCATCACCCTGACGAAGGCGCTGCCCGCCACGGGCTACGAAGGCACCGAGCGCGCACTCATCACCATCTGGGCCGCCGGAGAGCCGCTCACCCCCGCCGAAGTCCCCGTCACCTCCGACGTCATGGGCCGTGAGATCACCCTCGACGACACCTACGAAGGGCTCGCCCCGGGGCGCCGGCTCGTCATCTCCGGCGAACGCACCGATGTCCCCTACACCACCGGCGTGCGCGGCACGGAGCTGGTCATGCTCGGCGGAGTGCGCCAGCAGACCGACCTCCGGCGCCCGGGCGACCGGCTGCACACCACGCTCGTCCTGACCACGGACCTCGCCTACAGCTACCGGCGGGAGACCGTCGTCATCCACGGCAACGTCGTCCCCGCCACGGTGGGCGAGAGCGTGGCGGAAGTGATCGGCAGCGGCGACGCCGCGCAGGCCGGGCAGACGTTCCCGCTGCGCCGCACGCCCCTGACCTGGCTGCCGGCGGCGACGCCCACCGGCGCCGGCGGCACGCTGACCGTCCGGGTCGGCGGCGTCGCCTGGCACGAGACGGACGACCTCTCCGAACTCGGCCCCGCCGACCGCGGATACCGGCTGCGCACGGGCCCGGACGGCGAGGCCGCGGTCACCTTCGGCGACGGCGTCCACGGCGCGCGGCTGCACACCGGGACGGAGAACGTCACCGCCACGTACCGCGTCGGCGGGGGCAGCGGTGGCAACCTGCCCACGGGCCAGGTCAACCAGGTCGTCAGCAGGCCGCTGGGCGTCAGTGCCGTCACCAACCCGCTCCCGGCGACCGGGGGCACGGACGCGGACGGCCCGGACGACACCCGCAGCCGCGTTCCCCTGAGGCTGCGCGCCCTGGACCGGATCGTGTCGCTGCGCGACCACGAGGACTTCGCCCGCGCCTACGCGGGCATCGGCAAGGCCTCCGCCCAGTACTGCCAGGACATCGGGCGCCGCGTCGTCCAGGTCACCGTCGCGACCGTCGGAGACATCCCCGTCGGGCCCGCCTCGCCGCTCCTCACCTCCCTCGAAGCCGCCCTCAACCGCTACGGGGACCCCGCGCTGCCGGTCGTGGTGGCCCTGCGCGAGCGGGTCCTCCTCGTCGTCTCGGCGGGGATCCGCGTCCTGCCCGACCACCGGTGGGACGACGTCGAACCCGCCGTCCGCCGCGCCCTGCACGACGCCCTCGGCTTCGCGCGAGCGGATCTCGCGCAGCCCGTCCACCTCAGCACCGCGATCGCCGCGGCCCAGGCCGTTCCCGGCGTCGACCACGTCGACGTGGACGTCTTCGGGGGCATCCCGGACGACATCGACACGGTGGGGCTCACGGGCCTCGCCGAACAGCTCACCCGGCCGGCCCCCTGCGTCCCGGCCCTCCGCGCCCGGTACCAGGACGTTCCCGCCCGCATCTTCGACATGGACACCCTCACCTCCGTCGCCCTGCGCTACGGACTGAGCCTCGACCGCCTCGTCGCCCTCAACCCCGGCGCCGTTCCCAGCGACGATCTGAAGACGCTCGGGACCAAGCTCATCGTCGGGCGCGGGCTGCGCCCCGCCCAGCTCGTGGTCCTCGACCCCGCGGTGCCCGAAACGCTCGTCCTGCGGAGGATCCAGTGAACCCCGACCGGCTCTACGACCTCCTGCCCGCCGTCCACCGCCGGATGGACGAGCGCAACGGCGGCCGGCTGCGCGCGCTGCTGGCCGTCATCGCCGAACAGGTCCGCGTCGTCGAGGCCGACATCGAGCGCATGTACGACGACTGGTTCATCGAGACCTGCGCCGAGTGGGCCGTCCCCTACCTCGGAGCGCTCATCGGCTACACCCTCCCGCCCGGCGCGGACGCGGCCGTCGCCGAGGCCGGGGAGGGCGGCGACCGTCTCCTCGCCTCCGTCGTGCCGCGCCGCGAGGTCGCCGACACCGTCGCCAACCGCCGGCGCAAGGGCACCCTCGCCCTCCTGGAGGATCTCGCCGCCGACGTCTCCGGCTGGCCCGCCCGGGCCGTCGAGCACCGGCGGCTGCTCGCCCTCACCCAGCCGGTACGGCGCCTCACCGCCGACGAGCACGACACCGCGCGCCGGATGCGCCGCGGAGGGTTGGCCGACCTCCGCCGGACCGAGCCCCTCAACCGGGCCGACGGCCCCTTCGACGAGCTCGCGCACACGGCCGAGGTGGCGCGCGCCGGCGGGACCCGGCGCGCCGGCCGCTACGACCTCCCCGGACTGGGGCTCCACGTCTGGCGGCTGCGGGCCCACTCCCAGACCCGGGCTCCCGCCTCCTGCCTGGACCGGGCCGCGTACCGCTTCACGTTCAGCGTGCTGGGCAACGACACCCAGCTGTTCACCCTGCCGGTACCCGAGCCGTCGCCCTGCCACATCGCGGGCGAACTCAACGTCCCGGCGCCCATCGGCCGGCGCTCCCTGACCGAGCGCCCCCACGACTACTACGGGCCCGGCAAGAGCATCTGCGTGTGGGAGGGCGACGAGGACGGGCCGCCGGTGGCACTGGAGCGGATCATCTCCGCCGACCTGTCCGGCTGGGACTACCGCACCCCGGAGGGCAAGGTCGCCGTCGACCCCGTCCTCGGCCGCATCGCCTTCCCCTCCCGGCAGGCCCCCGAGCAGGGCGTCCGGGTCACCTACCACCACGGGGCCGCGAGCGACCTGGGCGGCGGCGAATACCCGCGCCCGTACGCGACGGTGCCCGAGGGCGAGACCCCGCCCTACCGCGTCGGGCCCGGCGAGCAGTACGCCCGCATCACGGACGCCGTCGAGCAGTGGCGCGCCGACCACGACCGGTGGCGCGGCGCGTCGGAACGGCAGCAGGGTGCCGCGGACGGGACGCCGCAGCAGCAGACAGGACCGCATCAGCACCGCTTCCGCATCGTGCACCGGCCCGCCCCGCCCCGGGACCCCGGGCCGAGGCCCTCCGACGTCATCGAGATCAGCGGCAACGACGTCCACCAGGACCTCCTCGACGTCTGCCTCGACCGGGGCGACAGGCTCGTCCTGCGGGCCGCCGACGGCGCGCGTCCCGTCCTCCGCCTCATCGACCGGTCCGGCAGCCGCCCGGACGCCCTGCGCATCACCGGCACCGGGGCGGGGGAGGGGCCCGCGCCCACCGTCACCCTCGACGGCCTGATGGTCACCGGGCGCAGCATCCAGGTCCGCGGGGAGGTGGGCGAACTCCTCATCCGCCACTGCACCCTCGTACCCGGCTGGGACCTCGACGAGCGGTGCGGCCCTCGGCAGCCGGAGGAACCGAGCCTGGAACTCGTCGACACCCCCGCCGACGTCCGCGTCGAGCACAGCGTGCTCGGGACCGTCGTCGTCCGCCGCGACGAGGCGGCCGACGAGCTCCAGCGGATCCACCTCTCCGACAGCGCCCTCGACGCCACGGCACGGACCTCCGCCGCCCTCACCGGACCGGAGGACCGCCCCGCCCCCGCCGTGCTGACCGCCCACCGCACCACGGTCATCGGCACCGTCCACGTCCACTCCGTCGACCTGGCCGAGAACTGCCTGTTCGACGGGGACGTCGACGTGGTGCACGGGGCGTCCGGCTGCGTCCGGTTCTGCTGGCTGCCGCCCGTATCCCGCACCCCGCGCCGCTTCCACTGCGAACCCGAGCACTCCGGCACCGCCGCGGCCACGCCGCTGTGCTTCACCAGCACCCGCTACGGCACCCCCGGATACCTCCAGCTCGCCGACCGCTGCCCGGACGCGATCCGCCGCGGCGCGGACGACGGATCCGAACCCGGCGCGTTGCACGACCTCTTCCAGCCGCAGCGAGAGGACAATTTGCGCACGCGCCTCGCCGAGTACGCCCCCGCGGGCTGCGACCCCGCCCTCCTCTTCGCCACCTGACCCCACCTGCCCCCACCGCGGTTCAACCAGGGAGCCCGAACACCCATGCAAGGCGACTTCTCCCGCGTCACGTTCGACAAGGACCGGCGGTTCTCGGCCGTCCTGGCCCAGCAAGGACGCGTCCAGCTCGACGCGGACCTCAACGAGCAGACCGCCATCCTCATGCACTACATGCGCACCCTCGTCACCGACCTGTTCGGCCCGGCGGTCTATCCCGCGGGCATCACAGGGAATGAGGCCGGGGGCTTCAAGGTCGCGTTCGAGAACGGCACCTTCTCCGTGACGTCCGGCCGCATGTACGTGGACGGGATCCTGTGCGAGTGCGAGAAGGGGGTCGACTACCAGAACCAGCCCGACGGCCCCCCAGACCCGGACCGGACCCCGGACTTCCCGGCGTCGTTCCTGGTCTACCTCAGGGTCTGGGAAAGGCTGGTCACCGCCGCCGAGGAGCCGTCCCTGCGGGAGGTTGCCCTGGGCCTGCACGGCCCCGATACGAGTGCGCGCTCCCGCGTCGTCTGGCAGCTCGACTGGATGCCTGCCGAGGAGAGCATCTTCCACCACGATACGAAGCCTCTGACTCTGCTCAAAGCCAAGCTGGACGAACGATCCAAGCCCCGCGGCAGACTCGCCGCAAAGGTCGCGCGTCCCGAGGAGGGAAGCGCCCCGTGTGATCTGCCGCCGGAGTCGGGCTTCCGCGGTCCGGAGAACCAGCTCTACCGGGTGGAGATCCATCAGGGCGGCACGGCGGGTACTGCGACCTTCAAATGGTCGAGGGAGAACGCCTCGGTGGTCCTCCCCATCCGATCGGCCGCCGGTGCCACGCTGGAGCTGGAGTCCCTCGGTCGGGACGGACGGCTCGGTGTGGAGGCGGGGGACATCGTCGAGATCGTCGACGACGCCACGGTCTGCCGAGCGGCTGCGGACGAGATCCTCAAGACCTCCACCAGCCTGTATCGCGTCGTGGAGGTCGACCACACCGCCCGGCAGGTCGTCCTGCACGACGACCCCTCCCAGGACCGGCACCAGCCGGGTCTCGGTGCTGACCCGGCTCTGCACCCCGTGCTGCGCCGCTGGGACCACCGCCCGCAGCCGGAGAAGCCGGAGAAGGAGCAGGAGGGAGCCCGGGAGCAGCAGCATGTGCGCCGACACACGCTCCTCGTCGAGCCGGACAGCTGGATCGACCTTGAAGACGGCGTCCAGATCCGCTTCGGCACGGACAAGGACGAGAAGGCACCGCCTCGGAAGTACCGGACCGGTGATTACTGGCTGATCCCGGCACGGGTGGTCACCGGTGGGGTGGAGTGGCCGAAAGACGCCCAGGGGGAGTGGAGCCAGGAGGAGCCGCACGGTATCGACTATCACTACGCACCGTTGGCACTGGTGATCAAGGGCGAGGGAGGGGGAAAGGACATGGTGAGCGATCTCCGTACACCTCTCCGGCAGCCGCCCCCGCACAAGGTGGGCCCCGAACAGCCCGACCAGTAACCCCCGGCGTTTTCGGCTCACATCCGGATGGCCGCCGAAGGCGCAGACACGCCATGCTGCCTCCACCGGCACGGACTCACCCCCGCATCCGATGGGAGCACGAGCATGGCCGTCAACGCGCGCATCAGACGCACCCTGTTAGCCGTTACCGCGCTCACCGCACTCACCACGACCACCGTCCCCCTCACCGCCGCAGTACCGGCGACGGCGCACACCCACCCTCCCCGTACGGAGCGGGTGAGCACGGCCACCGACGGCACCGAGGCGAACGACACGGCGCACTCGCCCGCCATCAGCGCCGACGGCCGCTTCGTGGCCTTCGACTCGGAGGCGTCCAACCTCGTGCCCGGCGACACCAACGGCACCGGCGACGTCTTCGTGCGCGATCTGCGCACCGGCACCGTGGTCCGGGCCGGGGTGGGCGACGACGGGCGTCAGGCGGAGGGAGGGAGCTGGTGGGCGACGCTGAGCGCGGGCGGACGCTACGCCGCCTTCGCCTCCCGCGACGCCGCGCTCGCGCCGGGGGAGCGGCCCTCCACGGGCACCCACGTCTACGTCCGCGACCTGCGCACCGGGCGTACCGAAGCGGTCAGCATCGACGTGGACGGCGCGCCCCGGCTCCATGCCCGCCCCGCCGCCCTCAGTGCCGACGGCCGCTACGCCGCCTTCGTGGCGTCCGTGCCGCATCACGACCCGCACCTGGGCGGGTCCGCGCTCTACTTGCGCGACCGTGAGCGCGGCACGACGGAGGTGATCAGCCAGCCGCTGGAGGAGCGCCTGGACACACCGGCGATCGGCTCGGTCTCCCTCAGCGCGGACGGCCGGTACGTCGCGTTCGGTGCGGACGCGCCGAGGATCTCCGCCCGCAGCGACGCGTACGTGCGGGACCGCGTGACCGGCGAGCTGCGCAGGGTGGACCGGCTGCCCGGTGACCCGCAGCGGACCAGCAAGTGGATCAGGGAACCCTCGCTCAGCGCGGACGGCCGCCGTCTCGCCTTCCTGAGCTACCGGGGCGGTGGGGACCGGCCCACTCCCGTCACGCTGTGGGAGGTGTTCGTGCACGACCTGCGCACGGGGCGGACGGTCACCGCGAGCACCGCACCCGACGGCGGCCGTCTCGACCG
Organism: Streptomyces sp. URMC 124; assembly: GCF_051386455.1. Taxonomy (NCBI): domain Bacteria; kingdom Bacillati; phylum Actinomycetota; class Actinomycetes; order Kitasatosporales; family Streptomycetaceae; genus Streptomyces; species Streptomyces sp. URMC 124. Next base: position 32,552 of record NZ_JBPQTS010000031.1, on the reverse strand, counting down.
GACGGCGGGGGCACCGGGGATCAGCCCCGACGGGCGGCACGTCGCCTACGCCACCTCGGCGTGCGCGACCGCCGAGCCCGGCTGCCGCTCCGCGCTGTACCTGCGCGACCTGCGGCGCGAGGGGCCCGGGGCGACGCGCCGGGTCAGCGTCGCCGTGGACGGCGGCTTCCCCGACGGGTCCGCCGAGTCGCCCGCGCTCGCCCTCGGCGGGCACGTGGTGGCCTTCGCGTCGCGTGCCACGAATCTCGTGCCCGGCGACACCAACGGCGTCACGGACGTCTTCGTGCGGCACATGAACTGAGCGCAGCGGAGCTGCCGGACGGCGCGGGCAGCCGGAGCAGGCATCTCCCGCGACCGTCATGGTCAGGTAAAAATGTCATCATTCCGTGAGAATCGGAACCCTCCGCAGCACGGACCTCATCTCCTCAGGCGCCACTGGAAACGACGAGGGCCGCACACGGTCCCCGGCACCGGAGTGAGGTCCGTTCGATGTCATACAGCCAGCCGACCACCAACCGGACCCGGCGCGGACGTCCGGCCCGTACCAGGCGCCGGGTCGTTGCCGCGGCCTCCGTCGTCACCCTCGGCCTGGTCGCCTGGCCGGTCATGTCGTACTTCGAGATCCCGCCGTTCACGGACAAGGGGGACCCGATCTCCTTCGGCAAGGGGCCGGACGGGAAGGGCGGCGACCAGGCGCCGGGCTCGAAGGCCCTGATGCCCCTGGGGCCCGACGCCGGCTTCAAGGTCTCCGGCACGGTCCCCGAGGACGGGTCCAAGATCGCCGTGACGACGTACGAGGGCAAGAAGTCCGGCTTCAAGGGCAAGGTCTGGGTGTGGGCCCCCAAGGAGTACGACGACCCGAAGTACGCCAAGAGCGGCTTCCCGGTGCTGATAGCCCTGCCGGGTGGTGCCGGCTTCCCCAACAACTACTGGATGGGCTCCGACCTCAAGCTGCAGGCCTCGATCTCCAAGTGGGCGAAAGAGGGCAAGAGCCTGCCCTTCATCGTCGCGATGCCCGTGCTGAACCCGGAGAACCACGACAAGGACCCCAAGGACCCGAAGCTGGGCCAGTACTGGGACGGCAGTGACATCCCGGGCGAGCCGAAGATGGGCACCTGGCTCACCGAGGACGTCCCGCAGCTGGTCAAGGAGAACTTCCGGACCATCAAGTCCCGCGACGGGTGGGCCTTCATGGGCTCCTCCACCGGCGCCTCGGCGGGCCTGAAGTCCGTGCTCCAGAAGCCGGACAAGTTCAAGGCCGTCATCGCCTCCGGCCCCGACATCGTCCCCGACTCCCGCCTGTGGGCCGGCCACGCGAAGGAGAAGGCGGACAACAACTCCGACGTCCTCGCCCAGCGGCTCATCGCCCGGAAGGGCCCGGACGTCTACCTCGGCTTCCAGGTCGGCTCCAGCGAGCCGGTCAAGCCGCCGATCGACCGCTTCGTCGGCAAGTACGGCAACAAGGGGCCGGTCAAGACGAAGTACCACGTCATCCAGGGCGGGGAGCACAACGCCGCCAGCTACGTGCCCAACATGGAGACCGGCGGCCTCATCCAGTGGATCAGCGAGCACATGCAGGGCCCCACGTCCTGAGGCGCTGATGCCCGGCGGGGCGGGAGGTCAGCGGAGAGGGGGCTGGCCAGCCGGAACGCTGAACTCGCAGGCCAGAAGATGCATGGGTAGCCGGCGGGGCCGCTGGGAAGCCCTTCTCGCAGATACGAGCGATCGAGCATTTGCGCGCGGAATCCTGCATGGCGCTGCATTCTCGTGCAGATTCGTGCAGCAACTTGCCTTGATCATTTCCCACTCGTCTCCCACTTTCCCCGCCTACGGCGCCGGCCCGGATCGCCCACTTGGGAGGTGGGACGGCGATCCGGGCCGGCAGTCACGGGGCCGCAGCGGCGTGAGGACTGGTCGGCGGGGGAGGCTCCGTGGGACATCTTGATATATCAAGCTCGGAGTGCGATTCCTAGCCTGATCTCTCCATGGGGATGATCATCTAGGGGTCGGCATGACGGAGGCGCTGCACCGTCGCATCGCCGCTGACCTCGTGCGCCGCATCCAGTCCGGCGAGTGGCCTTCAGGGGCGCAGCTGCCGTCGCGCGTCACCCTTGCGAGTGAGTACTCCGTGCACGAGCAGACGATCCGGCTTGCTGTGACGCTGCTGCGACGCCGCGGGATCCTCGAGGGAGAGCAGCGCCAGAGGCTGTACGTGGCGCATCCTCCTCCCATGCGCGCGCTTACGGACCCTGACGCGGAGTGGCCTCACGCGTTCGAGGTGCTCGACCGGTCCTCGCAGGCCGCCACGGTGGACCTCGCTGGCCGGTTGAGCGTTGCAGTGGGTGCCAGCTTGCGACGCGAGATCGTGGAGTGCATGGACCCGGGCGGCCGTTCGGCCATGGTCGTGACGACCTGGCGGCGCGGGAGGCGTGTTGGGCACGCGACCGCAGTCGTCGAGGTAGGGGTTGCCGAGGTGGACGTGCGGCAGGCGGCGGCTCTCGGATTGCCGGTCGACACGCTGGCGTACCGGCTCGTGCGGACGCGGCTGGACGGGCAGGGGTGCCCGGTGGAGACAGCTGATCTGATCCTGCCGATGGATCGGTGGGTGATTCGATTGACGCCTGGACACGCTTAACCCCCGTTCAGGCAGCGATCATCGCGCCGCCAGCCGACCGATGGAGGGTCGGCCTGCTCTCCATAGTGCTTGAACCTGCGACTACCGCATAGATATATGCGCGGCATAGTCGTCTTTCACCCCCGTCCGGGGGTAACTCGCGGGCCGGACAGCGTTGTCAGTGCCTGCTCGTAGCCTGCACTCATGACTGTCGCGCGCTCTGCCACTGTCGTGAATGACGAGATCCGCTCCCTGCTCGCCGGGGCTCGCGGCCGGCGGCTGGGTGTCGCGGAGCGGGAGCGGTACGAGCGGCTGCGGTCAGAGTGGGTGGCGGCTGTCCTGTGCCACCGAACCTTGAGCGATGTATTCGAAGTTTGCGCTTGGTTAGCGCCCGCGCTCCCCGTTGCCGGTGCCTAGTTCCGGGTCGTCGGCCATGGCGCGCAGCATCGCGGCGGTCTGGGCATCGGTGAGCACGGCACCAGAGGCCCGGCGGCGCGCGTCATCGGCAAGCCCGAGCTCGGCTTCAAGCGCGAGCATCGCCGCAGGTGTGTCGGTGGCAGGCGTGCCGTCGGGTTTGTGGCCAAGGCATAGGAGCGGCTCCGGCAGGTCACCGCAGCGAGAGCAGCGCAGCTCGTCGGGGATGGGCTCGGACATCGCGCCTCCTTGACCTGCAGCACTCAACCTTCGCTGACACTAACTCGCGTTCGTCAAGATCCGGTGGCAAACGGTCAAGGTTCGGTGGCACGGGATAGCGGCTGTCGAGCGGGGCCGGTGGGTGGTGGCGGCTTAGAATCGCTCGCATGCCCGATGCCCTGAATATCCCTAATGAGCTTTTTGATCTGCAGCGCGCCTCGGATGCCGAGAGGGGGAAGCTGGCTGGCCTGGACGGCGGCGACTATGACGCGCAGTGGCGTGCCTGGCGGGAGGCTGCCGAGCGAGCCCAGGCCGCCATCACCGATCATGCCGCAGCTGCCGGGCTGAACCGGTTCGAGGTCGAGAAGGCGGTGAAGAAGATGGTCCGCCACTCCGAGTAGAATCGAACGTGTGAACGACCTGCCGCCGGATCTGCCCCGCCTCCGCACCCTGGAGACGTATCTGGAGCTGCAGCTCCAGCAGGTCCGCGAGGCCATCCAGCGGCAGGAGCGCGCCCAGGCGGAGGAGGAGGGGTGGACGCTGCAGCGGATACCCAGCGGCAAGGGGCACCCGCTGCTCTGGCTCCACCGGACCTCCTGTCACCTAGCCAAGGGGGCCCGGCTCAGCCGGCAGGAGGCGGTCCTGGCCCTGGGCGAGCCCGGCGTCCGGGTCTGCGACGGCTGTCACGCTGACGAGGGCCTTAAGGGCAGCTAGCGGATCACGTTCTCTTACTCGCAGGCTTCAGATTCGAGGCGTGCGGCCAGTCGTGCGGCGAGCCCGTAGGCGGGGTGGTCGTCGAGGGCGCGCCGGCGGCGGTTGTACCGCTGCGTCGTTCGCGGGTCACTGTGGCCGACGGCGTCCTGGACCCGCTCCAGCGGGACGTTCTCGGCGAGGTTGTCGGTGATGAACTGATGCCGCAGAGTGTGGGGCTTGATGCTGGTCGCGGCGGGGATGTCGGCGGCGCGGGCGAGGACGCGGAGGTGCTTCCAGACTTCGGGCTGGGACCATCGCCGTCCCGAATCGGTGACGAACAGAGGGCCGTCGGTACGGCCACCGAGGTAGTGCTCAAGGGCGTCGAGCGCGAGCGGCGGTACAGGGTCCTTCTTCTGCTTGCCGCCTTTCAGGCGGACGGGCAGGGTGCGGTGGCCGCGGTCGTAGCCCAGGTCGGAGGCGTTTAGGGCGAGGATCTCGTCGATGCGTTTGCCGAGCAGGTAGAGCAGGAGGACGAGGGCATAGGAGCGGGGTGCCCAGTCGCGGGCCGTCTCGATGAGCCGTTCGACCTCTTCGGGGGTCATGCCCTCGGTGGGGCTGTGGTCGGGGTCGATGTAGGGCCGGTCGACGTGGGCGAAGGGGTTCGCGGGGAGGGCCTCGATGCGGACGGCGTAGTCGTAGAAGCTGCCAGCAGCGGCGAGAGCTTGAGCGCGCGCGGACTCCGAAAGTGTCGCGCCTTTGCGGCCGGGCTGTCGGGCAAGGTGGTTGGCGTAGGCGTCGGCGAGCGGCAGCTTCGCGTCAAGGGGGTGGATCTCGGTGCCGCGGGCGTAGGCCTCCCAGCGGAGGAGGTTGCGGGCGTAGGCGCGGCGGGTGTGCTTGCTCTTCTGGCGGGCGAGCCAGGCGCCGGCGGTGGTTGGAAGCGGGTCCTGGTCTCCGTAGATCTCGGCGAGGTGGTCGCGGAGCTGGCGGGCTTCGTCGGGCCAGTCGTCGCGGGGGTCGTGCCGGTCGGTCGACAACTCCGCCGACGGGCGCGGGATGAGAGCGGTCATCGCCCAAGCGCCGCGCGGACCACGGGGATGGCGACACAGACGATCGCGGCGGCCGTGGCCGCATCACCGTAGCCAGCTAGGGCGAACACGGCGGTCCACATGAACGGGATCAACGCCGCGATCACCCACGGGTCCTGTGGTGCGACGGACTTGATCGAGTTGAAGGCACGTTCGTTGAAGCGCCAGTAGGCGACTGCTGCCCGCGAGACTCGGTTCACGATGTTCCTCCGGAGTATGGGATAACTGTCATTATCAACCATCGAGTTGGAGCCTGTCAGGCGTTTGAAGCAAGAGAAGACCTCGCCCTCAAGGGGCCGGTGGTCGGCTGGGCCCGCACGTGGGGGCGGATGGCGTCGAGGTGCTTCTCGGCTGCCTCTTCCATGGCGGTCAGGGCGGCGAGCGTCGCAGCATCGTAGACGGCAGGGGCGGCGCCTGGCTGGCGCGGGGCGAGATTTGGGTAGTCGGCGCTCACTAATGGCCGCCACGGAGCGACTTGGGGTCGGCCTCCAGGTAGTCGCCCTGCCGGAACTTGCCCCGAGCGATACCGTCGGTGCCGTACAGGGTGGCGTAGCCGTCGCCGGCGGGCTCCCAGTTCCGCACAGTCACCTGAGCGAAACTGGCCCAGCCCTCCACCACCACAACGGTCCCCGGAACCGCTTGGCGGGCGGTGATGACGACGTTGGATGCGTCGATGCGGGTGCTGTGCGGGTCGTGACGGTCCATGGTGCAGCTCCATCGGCTCGGCGGGCTGAGGCCCACAGAGAGCAGAGCTGCCATGGCGGGTGCTACGTGATCCTTGAGGGGGTCTACCCAGTCTCGCGGGTGCTCTCCGCGCCCTCTTCGGCTTCGTCTGTCCCATGGTTACGCCTGCACAGCCAGCACGTGCAGGAGGTCTGCTCTCTATGGAGTTGTCGCCGGGTTCCCCCGACACGTCCAATGTAAGGGCACCCCTTACATCTGTCAAGCCTCCCCCTACACTGACTCCATGACCACGCCGCCGAGCCCCTTCGAGAACCTCAAGCACCTCGCCGAGCAGGGCGACGCCACTCAACGCGCCAAGGATGTGAGCACCGCACTCCAGGCCATCCCGGAGCTGCAGAAGTGGCTGCGCGCGATCCGGCACGAAGCTGTGCGAGAGATGCGCGAGGGCGGACACAGTCACGCTCAGGTGGCCACGGAGCTGGGTATCAGTCGGGCTCGGGCCCAGCAGATCGCAGAAGGGCGCACCACCGGCAAGCGCGCCGAGGGCGAGTCGGACAATCACCCCAAATAACGCCTGCGATATGGCAACTTATCGCGGGCACACTTCTCCCAACCGGCCTGCTCTGCAGACGGGTTGTCGAGGCATGGCCGGGGCCCAGACGTCACGTGAGGGTGACAACTCCCGTGCATCCCCTGCGGCTCAGGCGTCTCGGGCGGTACGGTGCGCCGCAACTGCTCCAAGGGGGAACCATGCGCAACGCTGCCGCTGCTCTTCTGCTCGCCGCCGGACTCTCGCTCACCGGGTGCAGCGGCGACGGATCACCGTCACCGTCCGCGGACAAGCCGTCTGCGGCGACATCCTCCGCGGCCCAGCTGTCGAGCCCGAGCGCGGACGCCCCTCTCGGTAAGAGCGTGGAGACTGTTGGCTCCGGCGGGACGGGTCGTCTCGAGGTGACGCCGACGAGCGTCGTGTACGCCACGAAGGCCATTGTCGACAAGCCGGCCCGCGGCCTGTTCGTCGTGGTGACAGTGAAGGACAAGTCGATGACGGCCGTGGCTGCGGCGGAGACGGCGCCGATCGAGCACGGCGGCTGGCAGTGGATCGCGCCGGACGGCCAGACGGTCACCACCAGGGATGGCAACGCCGACATGGTGACCTTGGACGGGTTCGATGCTGGCGGCCCGGTCCAGCCGGGGGCGTTCAAGTGGAGGGCGCGGGCCTTCGACATCGCCGAGGCGCAGCGTGGCGGAACGCTCGTCTACACCGACGGTCAGGGCATCGCGCACCGCTGGAAGATCCCGGCTCAGGACGCGGGTCCGCAGGTGGACGAGCTGAAGCGGCTCCTGGCCGGATAGCCGAGTAGGCCCCGCCGTCCCGGAGGACAGCGGGGCCTTACGTTGCTCTGATCAGCTAGCGAACTGCAGCCCAACCACGACAGCCAGAATAAGCATGGCCGGAAGCACCGAACCAGTCACCGCCGCTCGGTAGTCGGGCTGCTGGAACCATCCCCGGATGGTCAGGAACGGATTCATGACTCTCCCACTCCGCAAAAGGGTTTGGGCGCCAGTGTGACACGACCGTTGACAGCATTGCGTCCTAGCCGTCGAGCGGCGGGGCCGGCGGTTCGGGCGAGGGTTCCGGCAGGGGGTCGGCCCAGCCGAGGTCTTCGAGGGTGCCCATGTCGGCGGCCGGCGGGGTACGGGGTTGCATCGGCACGGGGGCGGGCTGGTCGTCGGGCATGGTCACACTCCAGTTCGGTTGTACTCGTCCACTAGAGGAGGTGGATCCGGCGGCTCGACACCCGACGCCCGCATCAGCGCCGTCAGCTCCCCTACATAGCCTGCGAAAGCACGCACGACACCCCGCAGTCGACTCGTCTCGGCCTTCAGCTCCCGCAGTTCTTCGGTCAGATCGTCCCGGATTGCCTTGAACGTTGCGAGATCCGCCTGCCGCTGCGCGGGCTCGGCTGTGGCCTGGGCTGCCGCCTGCGTGGCCTGAGCCGTGGCGGACGCTGCCGCCCGAGTGGCCCGCGCGGCAAAGAGACCAGCGACCACCATGCCGAGGGTCCCGATGATGGCCACGGCCCCAGCCCAGATGCTCATGTATCGTCCTCGCTCTCCCGGCTGCAGAGCTGCGGTGGGAGTTCGTACTCAGGCACGGAAGCCGCCCAGAGGATGGCGCCGATGTGGGACGTCAGGTACCAGGCGGCGACGAAGCCGCCGCGAGCGAAATCGCCACTGACGAGGGCCGCGGTGTAGGCGATGGCCCACAGGCCGGGCGGGATCAGGGCGGCCACGAAGCCAGCCCAGTCACGTCCGACCCTGACGAAGGCACAGCTCGCGGTGACGGCCCCCGCTAGAACCCAGACCCATGCCCAGCAGTGAAGCGGGGCTATGTCGGTGAGCAGTTCCAGGCCCTGAGGGCTGGGCTGTGGGGAGAGGATGAAGCCAGCACCCCAGCAGACCTTGCCGACGCCGATGATGAGGAGGAAGGTGCCGCGGCGGCCGATGCGGCGTCGCAGCCAGCAGGCCGCCGCGGAGCGCATCAGACGGTCCGGCTCGGGCCTGCGCGCCGGGCGACTGCGGCAGCCGGGGCGGGCGCGGTGATCTGGGTGCGGTCGAACATGCCGACGATGGCCGCGACGAGGGACATGGCGACAGCCTGCTTCTCGCTGCTCCAGTCGAGGCCGAAGCCGATCGCGAGAGCGAGGATGGCCTGGGCGAGACCGAGGACGGCGGCTCCGATGGCGTCGTGGGCCATGATGGCGAGGATGAGGCCGACAAGAGCGGCGGCGACGGCGTTGATGACGGCCTGCTGGTCAGTGGAGACGTCGATCCAGAATGCCGAGACGGTCTTGACGATGATGGCGACGAGGGCCAGCCACAGGGCCGGCTCCCGGTTGAGGATCTTCATGGTGCTCACTTCCAGTAAAGGCCGCGGGCGCGGGCGGCAGTGATGATGGCGGGGGCCGTGTCGGCTGCGTCGGCGGGGCCGTAGGTGATCTCGAAGCGGACGGTTTCGCCTGCGGAGATTGAGCCGACGTGAGCGAAGTCGACGAAGGATGAGCCCTCGGTGGTGACGCGTTCGATGATGGGGCCGTCCCAGCGGGAGCCGTCGGCCCGGCGGTGGTAGAAGCGTCCCTGCAGCACGCCGCCGGGCGGGGCCTTGACCGTGAGGTAGGCCGCGGCGGTGTAGGACTGGGCGCCGGCGACGAGGTCTTGGCGGCCGATCGTGAGCGTGGTCCAGGTGTTGGGTGGCAGGCTGACGGCGGTGCCGGTGTACTCGCCGAGGGTGTAGGGCACGTCGTTCTCCTGCGGGGTGCTGGGCGGGGTGGGGGTCTCGCCATTGGCGCGGGCGACGATGCCAGGGAAGATCACGTCGTGGAACTGGCGCACGCGGGCGTCGCCCGGGCAGTCGGTTCCGTCGGTTGCCCAGGCGGCGTGCAGCCGGTGGTAGCCGTAGCCGGGGTCGGCAGCGGTGCGGCAGATCCGCAGGGGGATTCCGTGCTGCTGGTGCATCCACACGCCGAGCTGGATGAGCGTCTCGATCTGGGCTGGGCTCCATGGATCGCTCGCGTCCATGTTCGAGGCGCTCTCGACGCTGACGGCGCCGGTGCCGTCCGGGCGCCTGTTTGCCTGATAGTTGGCGTCGGCTCGGGTCTGGGTGCCAATGAACTGGGCGAGGCTGCCGTCGTAGCCGAGGCCGAAGTGCGATTCGAGGTTCGTCGAGTCGCGCCAGTACTCGTAGGTGCGCTGTGGCGTCCACGGGGCGGCGATCGAGTGGAGGATCAGCTGCGTCGGCACGATCGCCGGCTGCGCGTCGGACTCGGGCTGCAGCTCCATCTTCTGGGCGCCCGGATACCAGGCCATGGGTGCCTCCAGGGCATGAAAAATGCCCCTCGGCGGGGCGCGGTTCGTGGTGATGATGCTGGTCAGGTCGCCGTCTGGTACGTGCCCCAGATCCTGAAGACGTTGGTGCTGGCCGGCGTCCACGGGCTGCTGTCGGTCCACACGTTGGCGTCACCGACGACCGAGGCGTTAGGAAACCAAACTTGATCAGTCGTGTTGGCGCCATTTTGCAGGAGAACATCCCCTTGTCCATGGTTCGGCGTGGATGCCCGGCTGAAGCTGGCGTTCAGCGAACCTGGTTCGCTGTTCGTGATCGTCGCCGCGGTGAACGGAAGCGAAAACTTATACGTTCCGCTTCCCTTGTTCGTGGTCGACCCGATCACCAGCTTGATAAAGATCTCGCACTTGGTACCGATCTTCATGTACTGGCCGACCAGCGTCCCGTTGCCCAGGGCCGGATTCGTCGTGGTAGCAGTCCAGGCCACGGAGTACGTGGTCCACTGCGTGCCATAGGGCACCGCCTTCCAAGCGGTGCCGTCGTAGACCTCTAGCGAGTTGGTGTCCTGGAGCCAGGACTCCATTCCCTCCACGGGACTGGCAATCGTTGCGGCCCGTGCCGATGCGGAGGCGAAACGCATGATTGATCGCTGAGCGAGTGCGTTAGCGATATTGGAAGCCAAGGATGCCGCGTTGGGAGCCTCAGTCAGCGAGGCGATCGATATCCCTTGACCGTAGTCGTCGGTAGCCATGGGCGCCTCCTCAGGCGACTCGGGTCAGGGACATCCATGAGTGGGTGAACAAGGTCGTGTCGCTGCCGTTGCTGGCGTTCTGGGCCCACTGCAGGGTGAAAGCGCCGCCGGTCCCGCCGACGACGACGAGCCCGGTGGGCTGGGCGGTCATGGCGTGGCTGGTGTCCGAGGCTCCGATGGGGATAGCCGTGGTGAGCGTCCCCACGCTGTCGGCACGGACCTGGGCGGTGTTGCCGCCGGACGTCATGGACAGGTCCGGGCCGTAGGCGGACCACCGGCCGGCCGTCCCGGACGGGACGCTGAACGCCAGCTTGATGCCGCCCGCGTTTGGGCCGGTCCAGAAGAGCGTCAGGGCCAACTCGTAGACGGCGTTCGCGGTGACGGTCACGGTGAGGTGCGGGTCGTCGGCCAAGGTCGTCGTGGTGTTGCGTGCGGTGTTCGCCGCCTTGCGCGCGAAGAGCTTGCTCCCCAGGGTGTCGACGGCTGTGGCCATGCGTCCGGCGGCGAGCCAGTTTCCGCTGCCGGAGACCGTGATGACGATGACGTCGTTGACGGCGGGGGCCCGGTAGGTCTCCAGCCGACGGGCAGTGATCCCGTCCGTGGTCAGCACGGTCCCGTCACTGTTGACGGTCTGGACGGTGGCGAGGCGCCAGTCCGCGCCGCGGACCGCCGGCGTCTCGACACCGGCCTGGACGGCCTGCCGCCGGATCGCATCCGCGAGGTCGGCCGGCGTTGCTGAGTCGCTCACGCGTCCTCCTTGGCAGAGATGGTGGCGATGGTGAAATCGCCGCCCACGTCAAGGGGGACGGAGAAGGACTGCACCTGATGCACTTCCTTGCTGCCGTCCGGGTACAGGACGCGGATCACGTCGCCCGGTTCCAACGCGGGGTTCGGCAGGGCGCTGATGTCGGCGGAAGCGTTCGGCGCAACAGCGGCCCGGAGCTTCAGCGTGGCCGCCGCCGTGCAAGCTGCTGTCGTCGTGAGGGTGCTGGAGCTGTAGAAGAAGGGCCTGTGCCCGAACGGGCCGTTCCAGTACGTCGGCGAGGTCGGGTCGTTGTCGACGATCAAGGCGGAGACGGGAGCGACGTTGGTCTCGCTGTTCTCTCCGCGCGCCAAGACCCCGTTGTAGACATTGTCGCCACTCATGCCGCGGCTGGCGGAGACGTAGGCGCCGCCCTCGCCAGCCGCGATCGTCCAGGCCGGTGTGCTGGTGAGCAGGTCGGGAAGCTCGGCGATGACGAAGACTCCGTCCGCATCGGCATAGGCCTCGGCGCCGATGGCCGCGGCCACTTCGGCGACGGCGGCCCAGCGGTCGCCTTCGGTGTCCCAGGTGCGGGGGCCGATCGCTGCGTCCGTCGCGCGGTTGATCACAGAGGCGGCCGGGATGCTGGTCTGGATCAGGGTGGTGACCGCGGCGACGGCGTTCCCGGACGCCTTGTACGGGGCCGTGAACTTGTCGTCCGCGACGACCGCCTCCAGTGACTTCCCGGTGATGGTGACGGGGCCGTCGTCGATGTCGCCGGCCACGGAGTCAACCCGGAAGACGCCAAGCGGCACCAGCTCCTGGCTGCCGTCGGAGTACTGCACGCCGCGGGAGATCCTCAGCGTGGCTCCGTAGACGGACAGCTTGTCCGTCGGCGTTCGCGGGATCAAGGTCGTGTCCGCGAGGGTGACGGAGCAGGTGCGGCGGACAGCTTGGCCGCGGTCGACGGTGACGGATCCGCCCGTGTGGTCCAGGCGCTCCACGCGCCCGTCCGTCCGGAAGAGCACAACCTCGGTGACCAGCGGCCCGGACTCGGCGATGGCGGCGAGGAAGCGAGCGGAGACAGCGTACATTCACCCTCCGATCCGCCGGTTGAAGAGCACGTCCTCCCACGTGGCGTAGGCGTTGAGGACGTCCTGCCAGGTGGCGAATTCGGTGAAGATGTCCTGCCAGGTGCGGCCTGCGGTGCCGGCGACGCCAACGGTGGCGGGCATGTCGACCTGCGTGAGCGGCAGCGTCCATTGGCGCCATTCCTCGTCGGCCCGGTCGACGACCCGCGGCAGTCCGACCTCGCCAACGGTGACGTACAGGTCGGTCTCGTGAACGCCGGGCACAACCTGCCAGAGCAACGTGTTGCCGGAGTCAAGCAGCCAGTTGAGGGCTGCTGTCTCTTCGTCGGTGCGGGTCCAGACGACGAGGTCGCCCTCAAGGCCGCCGCGCACGTCGGAGAGAACGACCGGGTTGCGGCGGCCGCGGACGCGGTAGGCGGACTGGGTGATCGGCCGCTTCCATGCCGGCGGGGACACGACCATGAACATCGCGTTCCTCTGCGGCTGGCCGGGGTCTTTGATCCAGCAGAGGTTCTCGTCACCTGCGGTCAGCGTGACGCCGTCGCTGGCCCGGGTGCCAGCGGTTGAGGTGAGCGTGGCCCTGATCTCGATGTAGTACGAGACCTCCACGCCGAGCGGCGCTTCGTAGTCCTCGATGACCATGAGGTCCGACGGGATCACCATCAGGCTGATCAGTCCGCTGGGTCCGCGGACAAGGGTGCGTGAACCGTCCGGGCCGATGCGGTAGATGGTGATGTACTGGCCGGCAGTGAGCTCCCGCAGGGTCAGCGTGATCGACGCAGTGTCGTCGTGGCCCTCGACGGTGGTGAGCGGCAGGGACTGCCACAGAGCGATCCGGTCGATGCGCCACACGCTGCTCGTCGTCGTGGCGGTCACGGTGTACTCGATCGCCGCCTGCGTTGCGTTCGCCGGGGCCGTGAACGTATTGCCGATCAGCCACCAGCCCGGCGTGGGGATGGCAGCCGCCGATCCGGAGGTGAGGCCCAGGTCGGTGTTCGACGCGTCGTACCAGCGGATGCCGCGGGTCAGGTTGAAGCCGCCGGCGCTGACGTTGCTGTAGACCTCGGTGCGGAACGACTGGCTGGCCGCGCCCGCGGGCAGCGCGAACTTCGCGGAGCGGATGACGCTGGTCGTGGCGGTGCTCGAGGAGACGGTACCGGCATAGGCGGCGTCGAAGCTGTAGCTGCCCCAGGGCGTCGACCGGGTGATGGTGGCGACGCCGGATACGACCGTCCAGCCCGCGACGCCCTGCTCGAAAGAGGCATCCGCGTAGGGCAGGACGGAGCCGGCGCGCAGCACGGGGGCTGTTGTGACGACGGCATTGTCGACACGGAGCACCTGTCCGGCGGTCGCGGAGTCGATGCCGACCGCGATCGAGCAGGCCGCGGTCCCCGCGGGGGCGACGGCGGAGGCGTACTCGCGGTACCAGCCGGTGCCGGGGGCCGCGAGGGTGGAGCGGGTGGCGGCGATCTGGGATCCGCCGGAGTCATAGAAGCGCAGCTCGACCCAGGTGACGCTGCCGGACGTCGGCGGGTTGAGGTAGCAGTACGCCGCGTACTCGACGCCCGGAGTTGCGTCCGGGCGGTCCGTGCTGCGCATCGACGCGTTGCCGTTGGCGGTGGCCGTCATCGCGGCGACGTGACCGCCGGCAAGGTAGTAGTCGACGGCCCAGGACACCATCGGCGCCTGGCGGGCGACCGTCGAGTTGACCTCGTTGAACCAGCCGCTCGCGTCGATCTCGCTCGACTCGGTGTTGAAGGCGAACTTGTTGCCGACGGTGGTGATCGGGAAGCCGAGGTAGAAGTTCTCGTAGTAGGAGAAGACGCCGCTGGCGGCCGGCGTGGAGGAGACGACGACCTGCGCCCGGGCCGCGGTGCCGGGGGCTTCCCCGCCGACCGCGATCCGGTGCCAGGTCGCCGACGCCGACGCGGTGGTCAGCGACCACGTGATGCTGATCTCTGCGTTGGAGGCGTCGAGCCAGCGGATCCCGATCCGCTCCGGCACGGTCGCCCCGGAGGCGTCACAGAACGCCTCATACTCGGTCCAGGGGACGACCTCGTAGGAGGAGATGGTGCGGGCCTGCATCTCCCCTGACGCCGCGGACCGGACGGCGAGGCAGCCGTCGCCGTTCCGGCCGCCGCTGCCGAGGCTGATCGTGCAGTTGAGCTTGGCGACCCAGCCCGAGGTATTCGGGTCGACGGACTCGGTCGTCGCGGACAGGAAGTTCCCCGGAATCGCCACCCGCGGTCACCTCCGTCCCGCGCGCAGGGTCTGGACGAGCTGCCCGTTGGAGCGCCGGACCTCGGCCCGCGCGATGTCCGTGATCTCCCGGTCGCCGACGTACACCTGGACGTGGAGATCTCCGAAGCCTCCGGCCGCGGCCGCCGTCATGACGTCCCACTGCGGTCCGGTCAGCACCGCTTCGGGGCGCCTGGTCCCGTTGAAGACGCTGCTGTAGCCGGGCATGAGCCAGCCGCCGGAGTCGTAGCCTCCCGGACGGTTGTAGGCGGCCGCGAGACTGCCGTAGCGCGCGAGTGCGTACCGCATGGAGGCGTACACGTTGGCCAACGGGTCATAAATGCCGCGACTCCGAAGAGGTCCGGCATATGCGTTGAAAGTGCTTGCGATTGTCTGCATGAGGCCCCTGGAGGGGTCCCCTGCCTGGGCGTTGCTGTCCCAAAGGTTGATTGCCATGGGGTTGCCGCCTGACTCCTGGTTCATGCGGCGGAGCACGATGGGCAGGAGGGATGCGGGCTGGCCGACGAGCTTGAGTGCCTGGAGGACGACGCCGGACCAGCGTTCGACTCCGGACCCGCCGATGTTGCCGCCGCCGAAGTCGAGGAACTTCTTTGCGGCGGAGACGACCTTGTCCTTCAACTCTTTGATCATCTTGAGCGGGAGGCCGGCAACGCCCTGGGCCCACTGGCTCGTGGCGATGCTGCGGATCTTGTCCCGCGTCGGCTGGATGATCTTGTCCCAGATCTTCTCCGGGTCGGTCAGGATGTCCCACGCACTGCCGGCCCAGCCCCCGATGGTCTTCGCCGCGCCGGTGATCCCGCCCCAGATGTCGGACACGATCCCGCCGTCGGCGAAGCGCTGCACGGGACCGCCTGCGGCGAAGGGCAGAGCTCCGTAGCGGTTGATGTAGTCCAGCGTGCCGAACCCGATCTTGCGGGCGGAGTCGCGGCGGACAACGTACTCGTCCGCCATCATCAGGGCAGGGATGGAGTCCCGGCCCGGCACGCCGCCCCGGGTGCGCCCGCCCCGGGCGAACTTGACCGCCTCCAGTTTGCCCAGGTCGAGCAGCCCGGCGACTGTGTTCCAGACCTTGCGGATGCCGTTGTTGTAGACGACATCGACGACGAACTGGACGGGCGCCCGCGTCTTGTCCTTGATCGTGGACCAGACGCGGCCGATGAACCCGACCCCGCTGTCGAAGGCGTCGGCGACCGACCGCACGCCCCGCTTGAGCAGGTCGAACGCAGGGCTGATCACGTTCCGCCAGACGCTGGAGATCACGCTGCCCGCAGCCGACCAGACGGGGCGGATGACGCTGTCGTAGATCCAGCGGAAGGTCCCGGCCAACGGGCCGGTAATGAAGGACCGCACCGCTGTGAAGGTCGCGAGGACACTGTCCCACCAGGCCCGCACCACCAGGGCGATGCCTTGGAAGACTGGCACGGCGATGTTTCTCCAGAGCCACGTCGCTACCGAGCCGAGCAGCCGCACCCCACCCATGAACAAATCGAACGTGGGTTTCACTGCGTTGGCCCAGAGCCACGTCGCCACCGCGGCGATGCCCTGAAAGGCGGGCCGGATCGCTGCCGTCCAAAGCCACAGCGCCACGGCGGCGATGCCCTCGAGAGCTGGTTTGAAGGCGACAGCCCAGAGCCACGTCGCGATTGCCCCCAAGAGCTTGATCGCGAGGTAGATCGGGGTAATCACGGCGGTGACCACGATCGCCAGGAGCACGCGGGCGCCCAGCCCGATCGCCGAGAAGACAGGGCTCAGGACGTTCGACCACAGCCATACCGCCGCTGCTCCCACGGCCTGAGCCCCGGTGACGATCCCGGCCAGGGCGGGCTTGAGGACCGAGTTCCAGGCCCACATCGCTGCCGCCTGTATCCCCGCCCATGCGGCCTGCACGGCGTCGCGAAACCAGCCGACCTTCTGGTAGGCGACGACGAGGGCGGCGCCGAGCGCAAGGATCGCCGTGATCCCCAAGATGACCGGGTTGGCGTTCATGACCAGGTTAAAGGCGCCCATAGCGAGGGTGGCGCCGTTCTGCACGACCGTCCACGCCAGGATCGCCGCCCTGTAGAGGGAGAAGACGGCCGTGACAGCCGCGGTGGCCACGGCCTGCGCGGTCAGGGCAAGGGTGAAGCCGCCGACCGCGATACCGATCGGGATGAGCCAGGTGCCCATGTCGCGCAACCAGCCGACGACCCCAAGGCCGGCGTCCTTCAGGCTGGACAGGGCGGGCATGACGGTGCCCAGCAGGGCCGAGCTCACCGCCATCAGGGGAGGCAGTACGTAGGTGTTGACGCCCGTGCCGATCTGGCCCAGGACCGGCAGGACTTGGCCGCCGAGGAAGTCGACGAAGTTCTGCTTGAGGGTGCGGGTGAACACCTCGATCTCGTGGGTGGGGCCGGAGTGCAAGTCCTTCCCGAGCTGGCCCGCTGCTCCTCCGAGCTTGCCCATGCCCGTGGCCGCCTTGCCCGGGTCGAGCTTGAAGAGGGCGGCGCCGAGGTCTTCGGCCTGGGTGCCGAAGAGGCCGACCGCGGCAGCGTTGCGCTCGACCGGGTCCTTCATGGCGCGCAGCTTGTCCAGGACGGTCTGCAGTCCTGCGCGTGCGCCTTCGCCGCCCTTGCTGATCTGCGCTTCCATCTTCTCGGCACTCAGGCCGAGAGCCTCATACGCTTCCCGGGACCCCTTGGACATGTCGATCGCCCGGATCGAGAACTCCTTGAAGGCGTCGGCGATGATGTCCGTGTCACGGGCACCGCCCTGCAGGCCCTGGCGGAAGAGGCCGAGGGAAGTCTGGGCGTCCAGGCCCAGCTTCTTCAGCTGGACCGGGTACTCCTGAAACGTCTCTAGGAGGTCTTCGGCGTTGGGGCCGAGCCGCTGCATCCCGACGGTGATGACGTCGAGCGCGTCCTCCGCTGACGGCGCCAGCCCGTTCTTCAGGAGCGCCGAGACAGCCTGCGTCTGCAGCGACATGTCCGTGCCGAACGTCGTGGAGACGTCCGCCATCTTCGCGGCGATGGACTCCAGCTGCTTGTTCGTCGCGTCCGGAGGGACCAGGCCGGCGTTGACGATCGACCGGATCGCCTCGGCACCCTGTTCGAAGGACTCGGTGATGCCGTGGCTGTAGAGCTGTCCGGCGACCTTGCCGTACTTGGCGGCCTGGGGGCCGGTCGCGCCGAGCTGGGCTCGGAGGATGCCGGTGATGTTGGCCTGCTCCATGGCCTCGTGCAGACCGGCCACGATGAGAGCTCCGGCAGCCACGCCGGCCGCTGCTGCCCCCTGCTTCAGGCGGTCCTTGAAGCCGCTGCCGGCTTCTTCGCCGGCGGCCTCGCCGGCTTCGCCCGCGGGTCCGACCAGTTGGGCGCGCAGCTCGGCACCGATCCCCCGGACCGAGGGGATGATCTGGATGGAGGCGTAGCCCACGTTTGCCACCGGCCACCTCCTCGGTCAGGTCAGGCGATGCGGCCGTCGGCGATGGCGCGTCGGCGTTCCTCCCGGCGGCGGCGTGCGTCGTCGAGACGGGCCGTGCGTGCGGGGCTGAGCTTTGGCCGGGAGGGTGCGGTGTCCCACCAGCGCGGGTACGGCTTCGGCTTCTTCGGCAGGTCGGACTTCTTCGTGACGGCGGTGGCCTGCACGTGCCAGTCCAGGTGGGCGACCATGTCGAAGACGTCAGCGAGCAGGACCTGCTCGCCGGTCGGCTCTGGTCGGCCCTGGGCGAGGGCGGTGCGGGTGGCTGACTGCGGGGACAGGCCCCGCACCAGGCTGGACAGCTCCCGCCAGGTCAGCTGTCCGGTGAACAGGTCTCGGAGCCGGACCCCGTACTCGCGGCGGAGGTCTGCCTCTACGGCACGTCCGTGCTTGCGGATCAGCTCGCAGAGGCCTCGGATTCCCCCGGCTCCAGCCCGCAGTGCCGGCGGTAGCCGTCGAAGAGGGCCTTCATCTTGTACTGCGGGAGCTTGATCTTTCGGAACTCCGCCCATGCTTGGTCACCGAGGGCGGCCCGGAAGATTCCGGTCATGGCGGTGATGTCGCCGCCCTCGGCCGCCTCCACCAGCGTCCAGACGTCCAGGCTCTGCATGTGGGCGAACATCCATCTCTTGCCCGCCCAGTGGACGCGCCAGGGTGTCAGGTCGACCTCGGCCTCGACGGCGTCGAGGTTGAAGTCGAACGGCTCATTGTCGGGAGTCGCGGTTCGGGTGGCCATCGGTCACTCGCTCTCGTCGGCGGGCTTCAGGATCTGGATGCTGCGGGCGGGCAGGGTCAGGCGGACCATGCCGGCGCCGTCGGGCTGGAGGGTGACCTCGATGAGGTCGGCCTGGACCAGCCAGGGAAACGGGCGGCCGTCGACTTCGACAGAGCCGCCGGGCTGGATGACAATGCGCTCGGCCACCGGCGGCGGTACGGCCGTGGAGCGGGGCCGCTCAGTGTGCAGGGCGGCGACCACGCGGCCGCGGAGGTGACGGGGCAGGTCCTCGCCGTCGGTGATGAGGCCAAGCTGGACGGCTTTGGCAGTGATCTGCTCGTCGGTGAAGGACAGAGGCATCGCGGTTCCCTCGGTGGGTGGGGGCCGGGGCGCGGTCCGAACCGCGACGAAAGGACCGCGCCCCGGCGGTCAGGCGCCGGCCGTGAACTGGCGGACGAAGAGGACTTTGCCGCTGGTGGGGAAGATCGTTGCGACGAACTTCGCGGTCGCCAGGTCGGTCTCGTTCTCGGTGACGTCGCCATCGACGGTGACCTCGGCGTACTGAGCGGTGATCACACGCTTGATCTTGTCGTCCTCGCGGACCTCGAACGCCATCTTCACCTGTGCCGGGCGCGGCACGATCAGCTGCGTGTCCGTGCTGCCGGGCCACAGCAGCGACCGGGTGGTGGCGTTGTCCTCCAGCGCCGTGAAGGACTTGGTCAGCTTGAAGTGCGCACGCGACGTCCTGACGAGGATGCCGCCCCAGGCGTACTTGTCGTCCACGTCCTCGTCGCGAGACTCAGTGAACCCGTCGTCGCCGTCGAGGAGACCCACCAGGTCCCACTCAGAGGGGAAAGGGTCGTCGACGGTCGCGGGGTTCACGGCACTCAGCGGCCCGACGTACACGTCGGCGTCCGTCCAGAGTGCGGCGTTTGTCGGGTCGCCGGCCACGGCGTCCTCCTTCGTGTGTCTCGGTCAGGACGTCGCGGTTCGTGCAGCAGGGTCAGGCCACGGTGGGTCGGACATTGGCGAGCACCGTGAACGTGCTCAGATCGATGCCACTTGAGCCCGGTGAGTTCTGGCTGGAGTCGTCGACGGCAGCCAGTGGGCCAGTGGCTGGGCGCACGCCGCGAATCACCGGACCGGAGTGGACGATCAGCAGGCCCTGGCACAGCTGCGCCAGGTCGTGAGCCTGATCAGGGTCCTGGTGCCAGATGGTCACCCGCAACGTGCACCGGGTATTGGCCATCGACGAATGCGGCAAGTCGCTGTCCTTGCGCACCAGGACATACGGCAGGTGCGGTGTCTCGGGCGACCGGTCGCCGGGCACGCTCGTGCCCACCGTCGCCCCGGCCGCATACGGCTCCAGCCGCCCCGCCAGCGCTGTCCGCAGGACGCCAGCTGCAGCGGCCTGCGTGTCAGGGAAGAGCACCAGGGGTTTCACCTTGCACCCCACTCCTTGACCTCCAGGCGGGCTGCGCCAGCCGCCCGGGTCAAGACGCCGTGTTTGGCCTGCAGGCCCATGCCGCGTGGGTGGGCGATCACCACGGATGCCGCGCCGCGGTCGGTGGTGTAGGGGCGGACGTGGACCGGGACGTTTTCCGGCACGAGGCCGCGGGCATGCGCGGCGACCTCGGCGGCGACCTGGTCAACGAGGGCCCGAACGGCCTGGCCGCGTAGCACCTCGCGCACGCCGGCACTGTCGAGCCGGAAGTCGGTGAGCATCAGGGCACCTTCCTTATCCGGTCGCGCGGACCAGGTCGAACTCGACGTGGTGGGTGCCGCCTTCAATCGGGTCGCTCCAGCGGGCGACCTCGCCGTCTATCTCCAGGGTCATGCCGTCCCACTCGATGCGGTCGGCAGCCCGGACGTCGAGGTCGACGCCGGGCGGGGACTGCACATGCCACCCGGTAATCACGGCAGTGCGCTCGGGGGTGGCGGTCTCGGCCGCAGTGGTGGGCTGGATGCTCACCTCGGTGATCGGCAGGCGCGAGACTGCGTCGGGCGACCAGTCGGTGACCACGTTGCCGCCGCGGTCCAGGCGGGTGCCCGCACGCACGCGCACAATGTTCTGATCGAAGAACTGCATCACGCATCGCTTCCGGTGCGGACCTTGTGCCGGTTAACCGCGGCCGTCCACTGGGCCGTGACCCCGACGGAGGCCTGCGTGCCGAAGGTCACGCTCTGACCGCCGACGGCTTTGGACTGAACCCCGGGCACCACCGTGTACAGCGAACGGGCCTGGTCGATGACGGCCTCGGCGGCGTCGTCGGGGATCTCCGCCCACCCGTGGCTGTAGACGACCTCCAGGCAGCCCAGCCGGTCCGGCCAGTACTGGCAGCCCAGGCGCCGCAGGATTCCGGACTCCGACCATTCGTAGTCCGTGCCTGCCACCAGGAGCGTGCCGTCGAGCGTGACGGAGGAGACGGCCACGGTCGGCCAGACCGGCAGCAGCACCGCCCCGCGGCCATTGCCGTCCAGACGGACGGTCTCCCCTGCGACGAGCGTCACTGGGTGGCCGACCGCGCCGCGGAAGCGGCGGGTCGCCGCCCGCAGAGCGGCCAGCAGCTTCGGGTCGTCCGGGCTCTTGCCCAGCCACACGGCCAGCTCGGCCGGGTCGGCGAGGAGGTCAGTCGCCACCGCCGCCGGCCTTGGTTGCCGAGGTGGTGCGGGCCTTGTTCCGGGCGGCGGTACGCGCCTTGCTCGCAGGCTCGGCGGCACCCTCTGGCTTCGGGGCGTCGGCGAGGTCCGCGTCCGTCAGGCCGCGCGCCGCGGCGTCGGCGTCGTTGAACTTCATCACCGTCTCGGTGCCGGCGGTGCGGATGCGGTACTTCTTCAGAGGGCCGCCCACGACGGCCACCTCCTCGGGCAGGTCGAAGGGCACGCTGGCCGAGGGCGGGCCGCAGGCGGCGTGTTCGGCGCCGCAGCACGGGCACCGCCCGTTGGCCAGACGTGAGGTGATCAGCATCAGGGCGCGAGTTGGCCGGAGGTACGCATCGCGGCCAGCAGCGCGTTGAGCTTGGTGCGCAGGGCGTTGACGTCCGCGAGCAGCGCGTCGTACTCCGCTTTGGTCGGCGTCGCGCCGGCCGCTGCCGCTGCGGTGGCTGCGGCAGCGTTGGTGACGGCGGCAGTCTGCTTGCCTTCTCGGGCCGCCCCCGCCGCGGGGTTCAGGTAGGGCATGGCGGTCTCCGATCAGGCGGTGAGGTCGACCTCGACGAAGGCGTTCGGCTGGACGATGCCGAAGGCGGCACGCATCTCCGCGAGGATCGCGACCAGATTTCGCACGAAGAAGTCGAGGTGTGAATCGGTGATCTGGATGGTGGCCTGCTCGCGGTCCCACAGGATGGCCTTGCGCCAGTCGCCGACGTAGCCGGTGCCCGCGGGGACGGCCTCGGTCTCGATGACCGGGATGCCCCACAGCGTCTGTGCCGTGCCGGCGCCCGAGGGCCCGCCGAAGTAGTACCGGCCCTCGTTGTCCTGGAGGAGATCGATGGTCTCCAGGTCCGCGGGGTTGAGGACGAAGGCGTTGGCGATCGACCGGCCGACCGTGCGGACCTTCGTCTTCGCCTTGCGGAGGGTGACCAGGATGTTGGTGTCCCAGGCCTGTGCCTGCACACCGGAGACGGTGCCGACGCCTTCGAAGTTTTCGCCGGTGCCGTCGCCCTGGATGATCTGGTCTTCGACCTCCTCTTCCAGGCCGTAGCGCAGGAACGCGTCGATGAGAGTGCGGATCTGCGCTGCGTCCGACAGGGCCCGCTTGGTGATCGGGATCCAGTGCGCGATGGTCTTCACCGGCGTGTTGATCTTCGCCGTGGCCAGGGCCGACTCCGGCTTGTAGCCACCGCCGGAGGCATTGACCAGCGCGCCGGGCACCGAGGCCGGGGCGGTCGGTGCTGCCGCGGTGGTGGCCTCCGCGACGGGGGCGGCGTTGTTAGTGACCGACGTGACCCGCACGTACTCGACCGTGTCCGACGTCGTGGTGCCGTTGGTGACCACGTCCCGGATCCTCAGCGGCCGCTGGAAGGCGTCCAGGCCGACCTGCAGGCCCAGCTGGTCGTTGAGGACGAAGGCGCCGGCGGAGGTGTCGGAGGCTCCGGTGACCAGGGACTTGAAGCCGGCCAGCCCGGACTGTACGCGCTGCTTCTGCCCGAACTGGCCGCTGGGCGCGGTGGCCATGAGGGCCGCGTACTCGGCGGAGTCGGTGAACTGCTCGCCGGTGCTCTTGCGCCGGTCGGGCAGTTCGAACCCGGAGGCCGTCCTCCGGCGGCCGTCCTCATCGGTCTTGGCGTTGAGGGCGATGTCGTCGCCGAGGTCGGCAAGCGTCTTGCGGAGCTCGTCGTTGCCCTTGAGCCTTTCGATCTCGCTCTTGGCGTCGGTGGCCTTGGCCATGTGCTCCCGCAGCTGCGTCGCCTCCTCGGGCGTGAAGTCGCGGTCGCCGTCCTCTTCTGCCGCCTTGGTGATCTGGCGTGCCTCGAGGAGGTGGTGCTTCATGAGCTCCTTGAGCTCATCGATCTTGCTGGGCATGTGTCCTCATTCCGTGAGCGAGAGCTCCAGCTCCTTCAGCTGCAGCTCGGTGCGCAGACGGGCAGAGGCGGCACCGGCCTTGGCGGCCCTCTCTTCGGGGGCTTCGCGGAGATCCGGCGTGGTCTCGTCCTCGGTGCTGCTGGGGGTGGTGCCCTCGGTGTCCTGGGCGGGCGGGGCCTCTGGCTGGGCGGACGGCGTGGTGCCGTCGGCCGCCGGGCCCGGCTGGCCGGACTCCTCGATGGTGTTCCTCTGCGGGGCGGGCCCGGACTTGTCCGGCTCCGCCGCGGCGAGCACCTCACCGATCGCGTTGTACGCCTCGGTGAGCGTGTCGAAGTTCTTCTGCGACAGCACGCGCCCGGCCTTCGCGCCTCGGGCGAGGCCGGCGGCCTTGGCGGCCAGGAGCTCGGTCTCCTGATTCGCACCCACCAGGGTGGGGCCGACCTCGTGGATCTTCAGCTTGCGCAGCTCGTACACCTCGCGGCCGTCCCGCTCGCCCCAGCCGCCGTCCTCGATGTCGTAGGCGAAGCTGAACTGGGTGACCCTGCGGCCCTTCAGGAGCCGGAAAACCTGCTGGGCCTTGGGGTTGTCCAGGTCGAGCTGGCCGGTGACGAGGAGCCCGCCGGCGGCCTCGCGGGCGTCGGTGACGTGCCCGATGTGCGAGAAGGGGTCGCTCCAGTCGTGGGACCAGATCACCGGGATGGGGTCACCGGAGTCCTTCCAGCGCGCGAGGTCGTCGGCGAACGCGCCCGGCATGACGACGTCCCCGACGCTGTCTTCGTTACCGAACACCGAGACGATCGCGGTGAACTCACCGGCGCCGAGCCCGTCCCCTTCGCCTGCGGCCTTCACCCGCGCGGGGGCATCCTTCGTCAGCACGTCAGCCCTCCTTCGCGTAGTCGAGAGTGCAATGGCAGTTCGCGAGCTCTTTCGCTTCGCCCCGCCCGTCCCCGGGCCAGCGCAGCCCGTTGGAGAACACGTCGTCCAGGGCGACCCGCTCGCCGTTCTGCGCCTTGTGCGAGGGGCGCGGGTTGGTTCCGCCCGTGCGCCAGATCTTCTTCGTCAGCCCGCTCACGCCCGCGGCGTCGTGCCCGCCGAAGCCGCGCAGCCCCGTCCCGGCGGTGACCGCCCGCATCGCGGCCGCCGCGACCCAGGTGCCGGCCGCTGACTTCAGGGCCTCCCGCCAGTCCTCCCCGCCGGTGGCCTGGACCTGGGCGACGGCCTCGCGACCGGCCTCCTCGTGTTGCTCGGCATGGGTTTCGGCTGCTGCCAGCACCCATGCGAGCATCACCTCCGCCGACCAGCCCTCAGCCTCGGGGTTCCACAGCGAGAGGACTTCCCAGGCCCCCACCTGTGCCATCCGGTAGCCGTGATCGGCCAGCAGGGCGGTCAGCTGCGCGAGCCTGTCGTCGTGCCCGGCCGCCCACAACTGCAGCAGGTCCGGCACGCCGCCGTCTTTCGCACCGGACGCCGTCAGCAACCGGCCCGCGGCCCGCTCGGTGAAGCGCACCAGCGAGGCCTCCAGCGCCTCCTGCTCGATCGCGGCCGTGCCCAGGTCAGCCGGCCTGGCGCCCTTGACCAGCGCCAGGCCGCGCGCTTTTGGGAGCGCCTCCGGCGCCGGCGCCGTATCCCGAGGCGAGGCCAGCCCGCCTTCGGTGACGTTCATCGGGACGATCAACTCGTCCCCGCCCTCCACCGCCGGCAGGTTGTTGCGCGCACGGATCTCGTTGCGGGTCATCCACGGCCCGCCCGTCGCCGTCGACGCCGCCACCGCCTGCTCCTCGAAGGAACCGCGCAGCTTCGCGGCGATGTTGAACTCCGCGTACACGTCGCGGTTGTCCGGAAGGTCGGGCAGGATCTGCGCGCCGATCTCCTGCTCCAGCATCACCAGCCACGGCCCGAGCGTGTCCTGGTAGAGGTGGCTGTGCTGCTCACGGATGTTGGAGTAGGTCGCGTGGTCGAGGATCCCGATCAGCGGCGGCGGGATGAAGTACGCGGCCGACACTTCCTCGCGGGTCAGTTTCCGCGCCTCGATGTACTGGGCCTGCTCGGGATTGAAGCCGACCGGCACGTACTCCATGCCGTCCTCAAGGATGGGCGTGCCGCCCTCAGCGCCGCCGCCAGAGGCGAAGGTCCGCCACATCTCACGGAAGCGTTGCTTCTCCTTGCCGC
Source organism: Streptomyces sp. URMC 124 (assembly GCF_051386455.1). Taxonomy (NCBI): domain Bacteria; kingdom Bacillati; phylum Actinomycetota; class Actinomycetes; order Kitasatosporales; family Streptomycetaceae; genus Streptomyces; species Streptomyces sp. URMC 124. Next base: position 7,289 of record NZ_JBPQTS010000031.1, on the reverse strand, counting down.
TCCACTCGGGCGCGTCCATGGGGCGCTTGATGACGCCCGTCATGCGGGCTCCGCCGCGCCACATCGCCGCCCGCTGCTTCGACGCCTCGGTCGACTCCAACAGCAGCTCCCGAAGCGACTCGATCGGCGAGGCTCCGTAGGTCAGAGTTTCCGGCGCGTAGCCGTGGAGGTGTACCACCTCGTCGACACCGAACTCGCGTCCACCCGCCGTTTCGTAGTGATCAGGCGCGATCCAGTTGCCGCCGTGGGGGCGGATCAGCGTCGGCGGGACCGGAAGGATCCGCACCCGCCCGTCCAGCTTCAGCTTGATCCCGTAGGCGTTGTCGTACAGCGCCAGGTCAGAGACCATCCGCTCCACAAAGCGGTACTGCGTCATGCCCGGAAGCGGCGAGCTCAGCAGCACCGCCAACGGGTGATCGGTCAGCCGCTCCCGGTCGGTATCCGATAGCCGCCGGAACACGTGAATGCCCAGCTGTGCGACGTTGCGGGCGATGAAGCCGATCACCGTGCGGACCTGCGGCTGTGTCCGCCAGATCGCCTCGTACTCCCACGGCGCCGCCAGCAGCGGCATCGGAGCGAAGGTCGGCAGCACCCCGGCGCCGGTGGTCGACAGCCGCCCGGAGGAGACGACGAACGCCATTACCCACCCCCGCCCGCGGCCAGCACCTGGGTGAACTCCACCCGGGTCCGCTCGACAACGACCTCGCCGTCCACGCGCTGCGGCTCCCGGCCCGCCTCCAGCAGCTCCACGTCGCGCAGCACCAGCAGCGGGCCCCGCTGCGCCCACAGCACCCCGGCGAACGCCTTGTCGGAGAGGTTGACCACGACCCGCTTACGGACCGCCGTGCGACGCCACGCGAACATGTGCGACCCCCTTGCCGGCCGCTACACGACCATGATCTCGTCCTCATCCGCGTACCGGCTTCTACGCCTCGGCGGCCGCGCCACGACCTCCGCCATTGCTGTGGCCAGCGCGCTCACGCCGTCGATCTTGTCGCCGCTGTTGGCCTTGTCCGGCTTCACGTTGCCGGCCGGGTCCATGGCCACCGCCAGGTTGTCCACGCACCAGCGGGTCACGGGATGGCCCCCGTGCCGCAGCGCCGGCGCCTCCGCGGTGCCCTGCAGCGTCAGCCGCTGGATCTCCTTCAGGACCGGGGACATGGTCGCGAAGCCCTGCCGGACTTTGACCATCGGCGCCCGCTCACTGATCAGATCGTTGGTCAGCTGCGAGGCGTTCCACGGGTCGTAGCCGATGCTCTTGACCTTGAAAGAGTCCCGGTCCCGGCGGACCTGCTCCTTGATCCAGTCGTAGTCCGCGACGTTCCCCGGCGTCGCCACCAGGAAGCCCTCCCGCACCCACCGCGAAGCAGCCCCAGCCGTGCGCTTGTCCAGCGCCCGGAGGTTGTCTTCCGGCGTCCAGAACCGGAACACGGCGTCCAGGGTGCCGGTGCGGTCGTCAGGGAAGAGCCAGCACAACGCACACAGGTCGGACGTGCTCGCCAGGTCCAGGCCGCCATACGCCTCCCTCCCTGCCAGCCGCCGCTCATCCACCAGCCCCGCGTTGCGGTCCCAGGCGTCCAGCGTCAGGAAGCGCGTCGTCTGCTTGGTCCGGATCCCCAAATGCAGGCGCAGGAATTTCGCCAGGTCAGCCGGCGACTGCTGCGCCTCCGCCGAGGCGCCCCGCAGATAGGCGGCCGAGGGCGACACCCCGTAGCCGGGGTTCGCCTTGCGCCACGTCGCCTCGGCGTGCGGATCGTCGTCCTCGCCCGCACCCCACACCACCCCATAGGTATCCGGGTCATGCAGAGCGCCGCGAGCCAGCTGCTCGATGTACTGCCGCTTCCGGTCGTAGATCGACTCCTGCTTGCCGTCATCCGCCGTCGTGATCGTCACGACCAGCGGCTGACGCCTAGAGCCCGTGCCCGTCTCGATCGTCTCGACCAGATCCGGCGTCTTGTGGACGTGCAGCTCGTCGATGATCCCGCCATGCACGTTCGCCCCGTGCATCGCCTCGGCGACCGAGGAGACCACCGTGAAGTACGAGCCCGAAGCCGGGTGCGTGATCTTCTTCGTGAACGCCTTGACGTTCCCCTTCAACGCCGGGGCCCGCTCGGCGATCTGTCGGATCGGATCGAACGTGAAGCGGGCCTGCCGCTCGTTCGTCGCCGCCGCGTACACCTGGGCGCCCGGCTCGCCGTCCGCCGCCATCAAGTACACCGCGATCCCGCCAGAGAGCGTGGTCTTCCCGTTACGGCGGGGGACGTCGACGTACAACTTACGGACGACGCGGACATGCCCGTCGGCCTCATCGTCCCAGCGCACCCACCCGAACACCGGCGCCAGGATGTACGCCACCTGCCACGGATCCGGGTCGAGAGGCTTGCCAGCCCATTTGCCCTGGGTGTGCCGCAGCAGGTGGAATGCCTGCAGGACCCGGTCCACCCGGTCCGGGTCGAAGACGGCGCCCGGGGCCTCGCCGGGGCTCGGGGTCTGGACCTTCGGCGGGCAGTCCGGCAGGGGGATCCCGCGGTCCTTGCAGTACCAGGCAACCTCGGGACTGATGCCCAGGTCAGCCGCCGCCGGCGAACGGGTTCGCTTCGTCGCCATCGCCGCCCCCGCCCCGCGCCAGGGCCTGCTCCGTCGACGGCGTCAGGCCGAAGTGGGTAGCCCAGCTCCTCATCTCACGCCCGGCGTTCCGTGCAATGGCCACGGCTGGGTGAGCGAGGGTGCCCTGCCTCGCCTCGATCGTCAGCCCCTCAGCCTGGATCGTCCGTGTCGCCGCGACGAACACCGCCCACGCCTCGCAGTACGCGGCCAGCGCAGCCCGGTCCGACTCCTTGACCAGGTCCAGCCGCGACAGCTCCGGCATCACGCGGTCCCATTCGGCGGCCGCCTCCGGGCTCAGCCACTCGGGGGCCTCGGGTGGCAGCCGCTTGAACGCCGGACCTGGGTTGACCTTGCGACCGCCCGAGTCCCGGCCGGGACTACGGCCAGTAATCAGCTTCAGGGCGGCAGGCGCAGGAGCCTTGGCCATGGCGTCCCCCTATCAGCGATCTGAGCTCGCGTCTTCCCGGCTGACCGGGGCGCTGTCCGCAATGTCCGATTTGGTGATTCCGACTCCTCTACCCTTCGAGGCGGCCGAGACGTCCACGATGTCCGATTTTGGCGACTCCGGAGAGTGGCGATCGGCCTGCGCGGCCCCCTCCAGGGGCTCCCTGGGACGCTCCGTGAGGCCTTGTCAGGTGCTCAGGTAACGGTCCCTGGTACGCCGGCGCCGATCCTCCGCGCTCTTGACCTCATGACATGTCACGCAGAGTATCTGAGCGTTATCCGGATCCCAACGCGACCCACCTTCGGACAAAGGGACGATGTGATCGACCTGCAGATCCTTCGTCGTGCCGCATCGCCTGCACTCGGGCTCCTCAGCCAGCCGCTCGGCACGCCATCGCCTGTGCTTGCGTGTGCTGCCCGAACCCCAGGCCTTCGAGGGATTGGCCCAGGCCTTACGTGTGTGCTGCTCGCACCTGCCTGTGGTGGTGAGCTCATGGCACCCACCTTCACTGCACCGTGTGGGCGGGGAAGTCGGCATGGCACCCCCTGTCCTGTGCACCCCGGGGAGGGATCCCCGGGGAGGGTGACGCCCCCCCGGGGGCTGGTTGGTACCTCTCCTGGGGGTCAGGTGGAGACGGGGAGGGTGTAGGCGCTCAGCTTGAGCTCGGCGTTGTCCACGTCGAGGAGGAGCGTGGTGCCGAAGAGCCTGACAGGGAAGGGCCCGATGTACCGGGTGCTGCTGGTCGGGATCGACCAGGTCTTCGCCGGAACAGTCTGGCCGTCCACCTGGTTGGCGTAGACCGCGCTGAGCACCCGGGCCACAGTGGAGCCGCTGTTGCGGACCATGACCCAGGTGTTGCCGTCGTTGGCGAGGCTGTGGTTGTTCGTGGCGTCCCCGTTGACCTCCGTTGCCGGGGCAATGCCCGTGCGCGTGATGCTGGTGACGGGCACGTTGACGCGGGGCATGGCGGGCTCCTTGGTCAGGCTGTGGACTTGCTGGCTATGACGGTAGGACTGTCCCCCTGCTGATCCGCCCACTCCGTAAAGACGCGCTTCAGACCGCCGTCGCTGATGTCGAAGGAGTCATGCCATTCGACGGCGAGCCAGACATCTTTGAGTTCCTTGGCACACGCCTCGGCGAGATCGAAGAGATCTAGGATCCGTTGGGTGAGGCTAGCGGCACGAGATGCCCCGGGCACTTCCTCCTGAGCAAGTTCGGTGAGGCGGTCGCGCATAGCCGTGATGTCGTCGCTTTGCGCTTCGAGGCCGTTGACATGGGCGTAGAGGTAGTTGTAGCTGCCGCCGCTCACGGTGCCTTCCCCTTGCTCATGGCGTGCTCTGGTCGTTGATAAGGCCGAGCGTGTCCAGCGCCGTCAGCAGGGAAGCCAGGGCGGCGTTGCCTCCGCGGGAGCCCGTGACAGCCTGCTGCGTGACAGGCGTCTGGCCGTGGAAGCCGAGCGCGTTGGCAGCACCGTCAATCACATGCCGGGTCGCGCCGTACAGGCTGTCGACGTACTCGACCTTCCCCGCGATCTGCACGTTCTGCGCGTCGGCACTGAGGCGGACGTAGGAGTGCTGCGTCCCGGTGAAGTCGCCGGCGGACCACACGGAGATGATCAGGTCGGCTCCGCTGCCCTCGAAGTCGAGGCCTCCGCCGCCGCGGCGCATGCGGTACGCCTTGCCGGAGCCGATCAGCCGCAGGTCACCGAAGGCGGCGAGATCCGAGTTGAACTGGCCTCCGGCCAAGGTCGTGTAGCCGGTGACGGTGAGGTCGCCGGTAACAGTGCCGCCGGCCAGCGGCAGGAGCGCTTCGAGCGCGGAGACGAGACCGGTGATCTGCGCTTGGGTCAGAACGACGGGGTCGCTGCCCGCCGCGGCATGCGTGGACGCGTGCGCCGTTGGAATCCGGGCATCGGTGAAGCGGGCGTCGTCGCCCGCCGCCACGGTCCCGGAGGCCGTGCCGACGTTCAGGACGGCGGCTCCGCCGAGTCCGAGGTTCGCCCGGGCGGTGTTCACACTGCCTAGATCGGAGAGGTTGGCGGTCTTCGCGAGCTTTCCGTCAGCGTAGGCCCGGTCCCCGTGCGGATCGCTTGAGGCCGTGTGTGCTGAGACCTTCGCCGTAGCGCCGACCTGTGTCTCCAGCAGGGAGGTGTCGGCGATCCCGTGCACGGCCGTGGTGTCGCTCTCGTGCGCCGCCAGCGCGGCAGAGGCGGCAGCGCGATCACCATGAGGGTCCGACGCGGCGACGTGCGCGGAGACCTTGCTTGTCGCGTCCGTGGCGGCATCTGCAATGGCGGCTGCTTGGGCGGTTGCCGCGGCTCCGGCGGGGTCGAACAGGGCGATGGTGGCAGAGGCCAGGGAGGGGTTCGGGTACGAGCCGGCCAGCGCCCCACCAGCTGGTCCTGAGGGAGGGGCTCCGAGGCTGGCGCCGCCTGGCGCGGAGACCGGTGCGACGTCGGCGAGATCCACGGTCGGGCCCATCTCTGTCGTGAGCTCGATCCAGTACGTGCAGTGGGTACCGCGTGCAGGTTGCTCGTCGACTCGCCAAAGCCAGCCCGCAGGTGCGACACCACTGGCGTCGTTTCGCAGCAGCTCGACCGAGTAGGCGCCATTGGCGTCCAGGGGGATGGCGCCGCCACCGGTGTAGATGGTGTTGTGAGTGGCGTCGACGAGGCGAGCGGACGGGGTGAGGGTGACCTGTCCGGCGCTCGCCATGCCTCCCACGGGGACGGTGAGCCTTCCGGTGAGAGTGATCGTCTCGGCGCCTACAGGGAACGACATGGGCACCCCCGTTCAGCTCCAGGTCCATCCGCGCACGTAGTCGATGTCCATCTGCGCCCAGCTGTTCGGCGCGGCGTCGCTGCCGTCGAGGGCGGCCTCGTTCTGGATGATCCAGCTCATCGGCCGGTCCGGCACGCCGCGGGTGGACTGCCCGACGAGGCGGCCGTCGAGGTAGTAGCGGACGCGCCCGGGCGTCCACTCGATCACCGACGTGTGCCAGGACGTCCACGCCTCACCCGTATCGAAGGCATCCTGGCGGCCGCAGCTCCGGGGGTGCGTGAACGCCGAGATGGTCTCGGTCCATTCGAGTTCGGGAAAGTCGATCTCCGAGCAGCCGTCGTTGACCACGGGCCAGAGCAGGTGTGCGGACTTGTAGCCCTCCGCCGCCCGGACGACCCGGAAGCGCTCCTCGTACCGCCCGTACCGCAGGTTCATCATTGCCTTCGGCACGACCGCGGCCGAGTGAACCGCCCCGCCACCACGCCACATCCGGATATGCAGCCGCCCACCCGAGATCCACAGCGTCGACGCCGGGTCGTAGAAGCCCCCGACGGGGTAGTCGCGTTGCGTCGCCGTGTCCGGCCAGCCCGCCGGATACGCCCACCACTGCGACCGCACGCTCGCTGGCAGGCCGCCGCAGTAGGCCCGCGGCGTATCGGCGTAGTGGCCGCAGTCGGCGAACGAACCGCGCGGCACGGACACGCTGAAGTCGTCGGAGAACCGCAGCCGCCACGACGGAGTCGCGTCCGCCGGCGCCGTACCTAAGCCCAGCAGCGCGGCCACCACCACACCGATCACAGGGAGACGCACGGCACCTCCCTACGAGAAAGGCCCGCCCCAGAGCCCTCGGAAACCCCGGGACGGGCCGCCCGCCACCCAGACGGGGGTCATGGAAACGGGCAGCGGGAGCAACCGGTCAGGCCGCGCGGCGAGGCCGGCCCGGCCTCACCTGAGCAGCCCGAGCGACGGTCGGCAGGTGGAAGAGCGGCTCACCGCCGTCAAGCGGCATCGGCTCGATCTTCCCCCGCGACACCCACACACGGATCGTCCCCGGCCGCACCCCGGCGACCCGCGCCGCCTCCCACACCGTGCCGAGATCAGCCCGGTCCGCAACCTCGTACACGGTGGGGTTCGGGAAGGTGACCATGCCGCCTCCCCGGGGAATGTGAAGACCCCCATCGGCGAGTCGCCGTGGGGGCCTTGGATGCGCTTGGGATGGGTGTTCCACCATCGATTTCCGAGATTACAGATTGCTTGAACTCTTGACAAGGTTGCCGCGGCTACTGGGTGATGTTGGTCCGGCCCCACCACCGCGTCGTGGTGTGAACCGTCTTGTGCGTGATGTTCGTGACCGTTGACCCACTCCCCACCCTCGCCGCAAGCAGCAGCAGGGCCAGGACTGCCAGGCCGGTGCCCGCTCCGGCGAGGGAGCTGATGATCTGCGCTGCCCCCCACCC
>NZ_JBPQTS010000030.1:0-51549 GCF_051386455.1 Streptomyces sp. URMC 124 | reverse complement strand
CCGCCACCCGGGGCGTGCCCACCCCCAAGGACCTCGCCATCCTCGGCCGCGGCCCCGCCGGCCAGCCCGCCGCGGCCCAGTCCGGCCCCGCCGGGCAACCCGGCCAGGGCGGCGGCCAGGGCGCCCCCCTCGCGGCCAACGCCACCCTGCGCTGGTCCTCCGACAAGGGCTGGATCGAGCGCGGCACCGGCACCGGGCTCGGCGAGCCCCCCGAAACCGCCGCCCTGCCGATGCTCGCCCAGCTCACCAGCGCCGAGCAGCGCTGGGCGGACCGGGAGGAGGACATCACCACCGTCGGCGGCGACCCCTTCGAGGTCGGCCAGGTCTTCGCCCGGCGCTGGGCCGAGCGGCTCGCCGACGCCGTCCACCTGCAGCACCTCTCCTCGGAGTACCCCCGCATCCCGCACCGCATCGACGGCGAGCTGCTGCGCTACGCCGCCCGTTTCGGGCTCCTCGCCCACAAGGACGACCAGATCGACGAGCACGACCGCTATGCGATCCGTGCCGGGTTCTGGCGTGAAATCGACGCGCGCACGGCCGCGGAGAAGGCTCCGGTGGGCGACTGACGGCACCACGCCCCGCCTTCGGGCGCCCCAACGGCCGGGGCGCGAGTCCAACCGCGTACCCTCATAGCTCGTGAGGACGGGCGTGAAAGAGGCGGCGGCAGCCGCCACGGTGTGCACCGTGCGCGGCCTGGTCAAGACCTATCCCGCCGCGCGCGGCCGCCGCGGCACGCCCGGCACCGCGGCCGTGCGCGCCAGCGACGGCATCGACCTGGAGGTCCGGCGCGGCGAGATCTTCGGGCTGCTCGGCCCCAACGGCGCCGGCAAGTCCACCCTGGTGCGCCAGCTGACCGGCCTGCTCCGCCCCGACGAGGGCAGCGTCGAGCTGCTCGGCCACGACCTCGTGCGCCACCCCGAGCGCGCCGCCCGGCTCGTCGGCTACCTCGGCCAGGAGTCGACCGCGCTGGACGAGCTGACGGTCTCCCTCGCCGCCGAGACCACCGGCCGGCTGCGCGGCCTCGGCCTGCGCGCCGCGCGCGCCGAGCGCGACGCCGTCCTCGAAGAGCTGGGCCTCACCGCCCTCGCCGGCCGCCCGCTGAAGAAGCTCTCCGGCGGCCAGCGCCGGCTGGCCTGCTTCGCCGCCGCGCTCACCGGCGACCGGCCCGTGCTCGTCCTCGACGAGCCCACCGCCGGCATGGACCCCGTGGCCCGCCGCGCCGTCTGGGCCGCCGTCGACCGGCGGCGCGCCGAGCGCGGCGCGACCGTCCTGCTCGTCACCCACAACGTCATCGAGGCCGAGACCGTCCTCGACCGCGTCGCCGTCCTGGAGCGCGGGCGCATCATCGCCTGCGACACCCCCGCGGGGCTGAAGGAGCTCGTCGGCGACGAGGTCCGCGTCGAGCTCGTCTGGCGCGACGAGGCCCCCCTCGGCGTCCCCGAGGTCGCCGCGCTGCGCGACGCCGCGCACGCCGCGGGGCGCCGCTGGACGCTGCGGCTCGCCCCCGCCGAGGCGCGCGCGGCCGTCGCCGCCGTGACCGGCGGGCCCGCCTTCGCCGCGCTCGACGACTTCACGCTGACCACGCCGAGCCTGGAGGACGTCTACCTGGCGCTCGGCGGCCGCGCGGACGGGCTGGTGAAGGCGTGACGCCGCCGTGCCCGTCGTCCCCGTTGCCTCCGTCGCCCTCGTCGTCCCCGAACAGGAGCTGTGCCGGGTGAGTGCTGTATCCGCAGAGGCGGTGTCCGGGACGGTCCGGACCGGGAGCGAATCCCGGCCCCGGTCCGGCGGTCAGGACGCCGCGCCGCTCGCGCCCAGGGCGAAGCTGCTGCCCGCCCTGGCCGCCGTGTACCGCGCGCAGCTCTCGCGGGCCAAGGTGGCGCGGATCCCGCTGCTCTTCGTGGCCACGTTCCAGTCCGTCGGCATCATGATCATGATGCGTGGCGTGGTGGACGGCGGCGACGAGGCGCGGGCCGTCGTGGCCGGCTCCAGCGTGCTCGTCGTGGCCTTCGTCGCCCTCAACCTCCTCGCCCAGTACTTCGGGCAGCTGCGCGCCGGCGGCGGCCTCGACCACTACGCGACGCTGCCGGTGCCGCCCGCGGCCGTGGTCCTCGGCGCGGCCGGCGCGTACGCCTCCTTCACCGTGCCCGGCACGGCCGTCACCGCGGTCGTGGGCAGCGTCCTGTTCAAACTGCCGATGGGGCACCTGTGGGTGCTCGCGGCAGTGGTCCCGCTGTCCGGCGCCGCCCTCGCCGGGCTCGGCGCGGCCCTCGGGCTGCTCGCGCCCCGGCAGGAGCTGGCGACGCTCTGCGGACAGCTGGGCATGTCGGCGGCGCTGTTGCTGGGCGTGCTCCCCGCCGCCCACATGCCCGCGCCGATCGCCTACGCCCGCGACCTGCTGCCCTCCACCTACGGCGTGGAGGCGCTGGCCCGCACCTTCGACGCGAACCCCGACTGGGCCGTGGTCGCGGCCGACCTCGGCGTGTGCGCCGCCGTCGGCGTGGTGTCGCTGGCCGTGGCCACCTGGGCGTACCGCCGGGCGGCCGTGCGGTGACGCGCCAGGACGGTCCTGCCGCCGGGACTGCGGCCGCGACCTGGCACGATGACAGGGTGACCGCACCGCTGACGCCGCATGACCCGCCCGCCGACGAGCAGCCCGCCGGGGGCGTCCCCGCCGCTGCCTCCGCCGGGCGGGAGGAACTGCACACCGAGCTGCGGCAGGCCGCGGTGATCGCCGCGGCGGTGGCCGTCGCCGGAGTGCTCCTCGGGCTGCTGTGGGTGTGGCTGGCGCCGCGCGTGCCGCTGATCTCGGACGGCAAGGCGGTCTACCTCAGGAACAGCGAGGGCGAGCAGGCGATCGGCGCGGACGGCATGTTCGTGCTGCTGGCGCTCGGCTTCGGCGCGGTGAGCGCCGCCGTCGTCTTCCTGCTGCGCCGCCGCGGGGGCGTTCCGCTGGTCGCCGGCCTCGCCGCCGGCTCCCTGGTCGCCTCCGTGATCGCCTGGCGGGTGGGCATCGCGCTCGGCCCGACGTCGGACGTGGTCGCGGCGGCCCGCGCGGCGGGGCGCGGCGTCGTCTTCGACGCGCCGCTCAAGCTCGCCGCCAAGGGGGCGCTGCTGGCGTGGCCGCTGGCGGCGATGGCGGTCCACCTGGCCCTGACGGCCCTCTTCGGCCCCCGCGATCCGGAGCCGGAGCCGCACTGGCCGGCCGGGGAGCACGACGTCCCGGCCTGATCCGGCTCCGGCACCGCGCCGGATGCGTATGCGGGTGGCTCGCCGCCGTCGCGGCGGAGGAGGCACCCCGGCCCCACCCTTTCGCCGTTTCCTCCTGCGGAGAGCCGAGGCCCGGCCCTGTCCGCGCCGGTCAGGAAATCCCCGCCGCGGCGGAGAGCAACCCCCGCGGCGCGGTCCGGCGGTGCCGGGCCGGCCGGGGGCCGGATTCCGGGCCGGCCCGGCAAGGGGCTACGCCGGCCTGCGGCCGTGGTTGGCGCGGTTCTTCTTCAGGCGCCAGCGGCGCTTGCGGGTGCGCTTCGACATGGGCGTCCCTCCCGGGGCGCGGGCCGCACGCGCGGCGGCCCGCTCCTGAAGGTCGTAGCCGAGGGACGCGCGGCCGTCCAGACCCCCGCACCCGCGGGGTCACGCGCGGCCGATCGGTGCGACCACCGCGCCGGTGAGGGCCGCCAGGTCGGCGGGGGAGAGCTCGACCTCCAGGCCGCGGCGCCCCGCCGAGACGCAGATGGTGGCGTGGGAGCGCGCGGAGGCGTCCAGGGCGGTCGGCAGGCGCCGGCGCTGCCCGAGCGGGGAGATGCCTCCCCGTACGTACCCAGTGGTGCGCTCCGCGGCCGCCGGGTCGGCCATCGCCGCCCGCTTGCCGCCGACCGCCGCCGCCAGGGCCTTGAGGTCGAGCGAGCCGGAGACGGGCACGACGGCCACGGTCAGGGCGCCGTCGACCTCGGCGACGAGGGTCTTGAAGACCTGGGCGGGATCGCGCCCGAGCGCCTCCGCGGCCTCCTCGCCGTAGGAGGGGGCCGCCGGGTCGTGGGCGTAGGAGTGCACGGAGAAGACGGCTCCGGCCTTCTCCAGGGCGACGATCGCCGGGGTCGAGCCCGGCTGCTGCTTGCCGGCCTTGCGTGCCAAGGGTCCGTCCCGTCGGGTCAGTTGGGGTTCGTGGGCCGCCGGGTGAAGTCGACGGCCGGCAGCGAGGGGAGCTTAGCGATCACCGCGGTCTCGGTGCGCAGCATTTTCAGCTCGCGCGCGAGCCGCGTCGCCGTGTCCGGCGTCTCCAGCAGCCGCTGCTTGGCCGGGGTGTCGAGCATGGCCGCGGCGGCGACGAGGTAGGAGAGGACGGACGGCTCGCCCGGCAGGTCGCTCTGCCCGGCGAGCGTGCGCTCGGAGGCCCCGGCGAGCCGCTTCTGGTAGGCGCGGAAGGCGCGCACGACCCCGGAGGCGAGCGCGCCCGCGCCCTCGCCCTGCTCCTCCTCGACGTCCTCGACCTCACCGGTCAGATAGGGCCCGGAGGCGTCGACGGACAGCAGGCGGAAGCGGGTGGTGCCGGTGGCGAGGACCTCGTACGTGCCGTCGGAGCGCTCGCGGATCGTCGCCGCCTCGGCCACGCAGCCCACGGCGTGGAACGCCTTGCGGGGGTCGGGGCCGAAGCCGGAGGCGGGGCCGGGCTCGGGGCGGGCGCCCTCGGGCAGCCCGGGCGCCGTGGGCGCGACCTCGCTGCCGTCGCGGATGGCGACGACGCCGAAGCGGCGCGGCTCCTCCTCGGGGAGCGCCGACAGGTCGCGCATCAGCGCGCGGTACCGCTGTTCGAAGACGTTCAGGGGCAGGACGAGTCCGGGGAACAGCACCGAGTTCAGCGGGAAGAGGGGCAGGCGCGCGGTGGTCACAGCCGGTAAGCCTAATGGCCTGTGCAGCGATGCCGCCCCGGCGTTCACTGCCGGCGCAGCAGCCGGGACGCCCCGGCCGCCACGGTCGTCGCCAGCACCCAGCCCAGCAGGATGAGCGCCGTGACGACCCACTGCGTCGCCCCGGTGGGGCGCCAGGCGCCGCCCTGCCCCAGGTCGATGACGGGGACGAGCAGGTCGAGGGCGTAGAGCTCCGGGCTCCAGGCGGGCCCTTCGCCCTCCTTCAGCGGCGGTACGGGCCGCCAGGTGAAGTAGACCGTGGCGGCCGCCCACAGCACGGCCATCCACACCGCCGCCCGCCCGGGGCGGTAGCCGTAGGCCACGGTCCAGTCCTGCAGGTACCCCCAGGCCTTGCCGGCCGGGGGGAGGGTCTCGCGGCGGCGCCGCTGTTTGGCGAGCAGGACGGCGCGGGCGTCGGCGTCCTCGCCGCTGTCGCGCAGGGCGCTCGCCAGCTGCTCGTAGGGCTCGGGGGCGTACTCGGGGGTGGCGGCGGCGACCCACTCCAGGCGCAGGGCCAGGGGGAAGTGGCCGAGCGGTATCAGCGTCTCGTAGGAGAAGCCGGCCATCACCAGGCTGCCCGGGCCGGGCCAGCTCGCGTAGCGGTCGACCAGGTTCGAGACGCGGGCCCCGGAGAGCACGACCCGCCCCCGCTGGACCCATTCGCCGAGGAAGCGCAGCTCGGGGGTCTGGACGCGGCGCAGCGACAGCTCCTGGTCGGACTCCAGGACGAACCGGGCCTGGCTGAAGTCGACGGCGTCGCCGAACCGGCCGTCGTCGAGGCGCACCCCGCCGCGGCACTCGAAGGCCTGGGTGCGGATGCCGTGCTGCGGGGTGGTGGTGATGCCGTACGGGGGAGTGGCGCCGGTGGCGAACGGATAGCCGCCGACCCCGGCCCCGGTCAGATAGAGCGTGCGCTCCACGGTCATCTGCGGGGCGTTGAGCGCGCGCCGTCCCTGGGGATTGCTCAGCGTGGAGCCGCGCAGGCTCAGCGAGACCCCTATCGTGGCGGCCCGCATGCTCAGCTCGCCGTACGAGCGCATCATCTCGGCCTGCAGGTCCTGCCCGACGGAGATGCCGTCGGCGGCGACGGAGACCCCGCGCCGGTCCGCGCGCACCACCAGCTGGTTGAGCAGCAGGTCGGTGCCTATCTGGGCGTCGGTCAGCCGTATGCCGCGCTGGACGACGCACCGCGGCAGGTGCAGGTCGCCCTCGGTGCGCAGCCGGGCGGCCTCCAGCCGGGGCAGGGAGCAGGCGATCAGCCGCAGCGTCGTGAAGTGGCTCTCGGGCAGGAGCACCTCCTGCTCGAAGCGGCAGTTGTGCATCTCGACGTACGGCACGACGGTGCCGCCCGACAGGTCGAGCTGGCCGGTGATCTGCACGCCGTTGAGCTTGAGGGCGCAGACGCGGCCGGGCAGCGGGGGCGGGCCGTCCAGCAGGAGGAGGGCCACGAAGCGGGCCCGCACGCTCCGCTCGGGCCCCCACGCGTGCGGGGCGCGCGGATCGTTCCACTCGGGGCGGGGGGTGCGCAGGTCATAGGGCGCGCCTTGGCGGAAGGCCTCCCACATCGCCCGCTCGGGGGCCGTCAGCTCCAGCTCCGCGGGAGGGCCGCCGTCCGTCGGGTCGGTCACGCTGCGTACCCCCTCCCGTCCCGTACACCCCTGTGTACCGTTCTCATTCCCAAACGCGTGACCGATTGAACACTCTCAGTGAAACTCCCGTACCACTGAGTGGTACGGGGCGCCGTGCGACGGGACGGGTCTGAGACAATTACCGTGTGATCTCCCGAATCGATCTGCGCGGCTCCGCCCCCGCCCCGGGATCCCCCGAGGCCGGCATCGACCGCGACCTGCTGCCCCGAGCCGAACTCGACGTCGAGGCCGCCCTGGAGAAGGTGCGGCCCATCTGCGAGGACGTGCATCATCGCGGTACCGCGGCACTGATCGACTACGCGCATCGGTTCGACGGCGTCACGCTCGACCGCATCCGGGTCCCCGCCGAGGCGATCACCCGCGCCCTCGACGAGCTCGACCCGGCCGTGCGGGCCGCGCTGGAGGAGTCCATCCGCCGCGCCCGGATCGTCCACCGCGAGCAGCGCCGCACCGACAAGACCGTCCAGGTCGTGCCCGGCGGCACGGTCACCGAGCGCTGGGTGCCCGTCCGGCGCGTCGGGCTGTACGTGCCGGGCGGCCGGTCCGTCTACCCCTCGTCCGTGATCATGAACGTGGTGCCGGCCCAGGAGGCCGGCGTCGGCTCCATGGCCGTCTCCTCCCCGCCCCAGGCGGACTTCGGCGGCCTGCCGCACCCGACGATCCTGGCCGCCTGCGCACTGCTGGGCGTCGACGAGGTGTACGCCGCGGGCGGCGCCCAGGCCGTCGCCATGTTCGCCTACGGCACCGAGGAGTGCCGCCCGGTCAACATGGTCACCGGCCCGGGCAACATCTGGGTCGCGGCCGCCAAGCGGCTGCTCAAGGGCCGCATCGGCATCGACGCCGAGGCCGGCCCCACCGAGATCGCGATCCTCGCGGACGCCACCGCCGACCCCGTGCACGTCGCCGCCGACCTGATCAGCCAGGCCGAGCACGACCCGCTGGCCGCCGCCGTCCTGGTCACCGACTCCGAGGACCTCGCGAACGCGGTCGAGAAGGAGCTGGAGGCCCAGGTCGCCCTGGCCCGGCACGTCGAGGACCGCATCGCGCCCGCGCTCTCCGGCCGCCAGTCCGGCATCGTCCTGGTCGATTCCGTCGACCACGGCCTCGCCGTCGTCGACGCCTACGGCGCCGAGCACCTGGAGATCCAGACCGCGGACGCCGCGGCCGTCGCGGCCCGCGTGCAGAACGCCGGCGCGATCTTCGTCGGCCCGTACGCCCCCGTCTCGCTCGGCGACTACGCCGCCGGCTCCAACCACGTGCTGCCCACCGGCGGCTGCGCCTGCCACTCCTCCGGCCTGTCCGTCCAGAGCTTCCTGCGCGGCATCCACGTCGTGGACTACACGCGCGAGGCCCTGGCCGAGGTCGCGGGCCACGTGGTGACGCTCGCCGAGGCGGAGGACCTGCCGGCGCACGGCGCCGCGGTCACGGCGCGGTTCGCCGGTGACCGGAAGGTGCCGGACGGCAAGTGACGCACATGACGCACGAAACCCGTATCGACGACCTTCCCGTCCGGGACGAACTGCGCGGCAAGTCCCCGTACGGCGCCCCCCAGCTGGACGTGCCCGTCCGCCTGAACACCAACGAGAATCCCTACCCGCTGCCCGAGCCCCTCGTCGCCCGCATCGCCGAGCGCGTCGCCGAGGCCGCGCGGCACCTCAACCGCTACCCCGACCGGGACGCGGTCGAGCTCCGCACCGAGCTGGCGAAGTACCTCACCCGCACCGCCGGGCACGAGGTCACCACGGCGCAGGTGTGGGCGGCCAACGGCTCCAACGAGGTCCTCCAGCAGCTGCTGCAGACCTTCGGCGGACCCGGCCGCACCGCGATCGGCTTCGAGCCGTCGTACTCGATGCACGCCCTGATCTCGCGCGGCACCGGCACCGGCTGGATCTCCGGCCCCCGCCGCGACGACTTCACCATCGACGTGGAGGCGGCCGAGCGCGCCATCGCCGAGCACCGCCCGCACGTCGTCTTCGTCTGCTCGCCCAACAACCCCACGGGCACGGCGGTCGACGCGGAGACGGTCCTGCGGCTGTACGAGGCCGCGCAGGCGGCCCGGCCCTCGCTGGTGGTCGTCGACGAGGCGTACGGCGAGTTCAGCCACCGCGCCTCGCTGCTGCCGCTCATCGAGGGCCGCCCGAACCTGGTCGTCTCCCGCACCATGTCCAAGGCCTTCGGCGCGGCCGGGCTGCGGCTCGGCTACCTCGCCGCGGACGCGGCCGTGGTCGACGCCGTCCAGCTCGTCCGCCTGCCGTACCACCTGTCGGCCGTCACCCAGGCCACGGCGCTGGCCGCCCTGGAGCACACGGACACGCTCCTCGGCTACGTCGAGCAGCTCAAGGCCGAACGCGACCGTCTGGTCACCGAGCTGCGCGCGGCGGGCTGCGAGGTGACCGACTCCGACGCCAACTTCGTCCAGTTCGGCCGGTTCGAGGACAGCCACGCCGCGTGGCGGGCCATCCTCGACCACGGCGTGCTGGTGCGGGACAACGGCGTACCGGGGTGGCTGCGGGTCACCGCCGGCACGCCCGAGGAGAACGACGCGTTCCTGGACGCGGTCCGCGCCGTACTGAAGGAGAACAAGCAATGACTCGCGTGGGCCGCGTAGAGCGCACCACCAAGGAGACCTCCGTCCTCGTCGAGATCGACCTCGACGGGACCGGGCAGGTCGACGTGTCGACCGGGGTCGGCTTCTACGACCACATGCTCGACCAGCTCGGCCGCCACGGCCTCTTCGACCTCACCGTCAAGACCGACGGCGACCTGCACATCGACACCCACCACACCATCGAGGACACCGCCCTCGCGCTGGGCGCCGCCTTCCGGCAGGCCCTCGGCGACAAGGTGGGCATCTACCGCTTCGGCAACTGCACGGTCCCCCTGGACGAGTCCCTCGCCCAGGTCACCGTCGACCTCTCCGGCCGCCCCTACCTCGTGCACACCGAGCCCGAGAACATGGCGCCGATGATCGGCACGTACGACACGACGATGACCCGGCACATCCTGGAGTCCTTCGTCGCGCAGGCGCAGATCGCCCTGCACGTGCACGTCCCGTACGGACGCAACGCCCACCACATCGTGGAGTGCCAGTTCAAGGCCCTCGCCCGGGCCCTGCGCTACGCGTCCGAGCGCGACCCGCGCGCAGCCGGAATCCTCCCCTCCACGAAGGGCGCCCTGTGAACGGCCTCTCCACCACGCTCATCGTCGTCGGCCTCTTCCTCGTCGGCGGCATCATCTCCTTCCTCAAGCAGGGCATGCCCAAGAGCATCGTCGTGCTGCTCGGGATAGGCGCCGCGATGTGCCTGACCGCCGGCACCCTCCGGATCGAAGGACTGTGGTCATGAGCGCCCCGAAGAAGAAGGTCGTCGTCTTCGACTACGGCTTCGGCAACATCCGCTCCGCCGAGCGCGCCCTCGCCCACGTCGGCGCGGACGTCGAGATCACCGGCGACTACGAGACGGCCATGAACGCCGACGGCGTCCTCGTCCCCGGCGTCGGCGCCTTCGCGGCCTGCATGCAGGGCCTGCGCGCCGCCCGCGGCGACTGGCTCATCGGCCGCCGGCTCTCCGGCGGCCGCCCGGTGATGGGCATCTGCGTCGGCATGCAGATCCTCTTCGAGCGCGGCATCGAGCACGGCGTGGAGACCGAGGGCCTGGACGAGTGGCCCGGCGTCGTCGAGCCCCTCAAGGCGGACGTCGTCCCGCACATGGGCTGGAACACCGTCACCCCCGCCGGGGACTCGCAGCTCTTCGCCGGCCTCGACGCGGACACCCGCTACTACTTCGTGCACTCCTACGCGGTGCGCGAGTGGAGCCTGGAGGTGACCAACCCCAACATCCGCGCGCCCAAGGTCACCTGGGCCACGCACGGGGAGCCCTTCGTGGCCGCCGTGGAGAACGGCCCCCTGTGGGCCACCCAGTTCCACCCCGAGAAGTCCGGCGACGCCGGAGCCCAGCTCCTCACCAACTGGATCGGAACCCTGTGAGCAAGCTCGAACTCCTCCCCGCCGTCGACGTCCGCGACGGCCAGGCCGTGCGCCTCGTCCACGGCGAGTCCGGCTCCGAGACGTCGTACGGCTCCCCGCTGGAGGCGGCCCTCGCCTGGCAGCGCTCGGGCGCCGAGTGGCTGCACCTGGTCGACCTGGACGCCGCTTTCGGCACCGGTGACAACCGCGAGCTCATCGCCGAGGTGGCCGGGGCCATGGACATCAAGGTCGAGCTGTCCGGCGGCATCCGCGACGACGCCTCGCTCGCCGCGGCCCTCGCCACCGGCTGCACCCGCGTCAACCTCGGCACCGCCGCCCTGGAGACCCCCGAGTGGGTCGCCAAGGTCATCGCCGAGCACGGCGACAAGATCGCGGTCGGCCTGGACGTCCGCGGCACGACGCTGCGCGGCCGCGGCTGGACCCGTGACGGCGGCGACCTCTACGAGACGCTCGCCCGTCTCGACTCCGAGGGCTGCGCCCGCTACGTCGTCACCGACATCGCCAAGGACGGCACTCTCCAGGGCCCCAACCTGGAGCTGCTGAAGAACGTCTGCGCGGCCACCGACAAGCCGGTCGTGGCCTCCGGCGGAGTCTCCTCCCTTGACGATCTGCGCGCGATCGCCAACCTGGTACCGGAGGGTGTCGAAGGCGCCATCGTCGGAAAGGCCCTCTACGCCAAGGCGTTCACCTTGGAAGAGGCCCTGGAGGCTGTGTCCGTATGACCGAAGCCGTGCAGCGCGTGCAGAGCGACAGTCCCTGGGAAGAGGCCTTCGGTTGTGCGCGCGCCGTCGCGGCGGGAGACCGGGTGCTGGTGTCCGGCACGATGCCGTTCACCGGCACCGTGCTGAACGGCGAGGGCGATCCGTACCAGCAGGCCAGGTCGGCCTTCGGTAATGCCCTCGCCGCGCTGGAGCGGTTCGGCCTCGGCCCCGAGGCCGTCGTCCGCACCCGGATGTACCTGACCCACGCGCGAGACGTGGACGAGGTGGGCCGTGCCCACAAGGAGCTCTTCGACGCGGTCCGCCCGGCGGCGACCCTGGTCGTCGTCTCCGGCTTCGTCGATTCGCGCGTGCTGGTCGAAGTAGAGCTGGAAGCGTACCGAGGAGCAACGAGCACATGACCCTGGCGGTCCGAGTCATCCCCTGCCTGGACGTGGACAACGGCCGTGTCGTCAAGGGCGTCAACTTCCAGAACCTGCGCGACGCGGGCGACCCGGTGGAAATGGCCAAGGTGTACGGCCGGGAGGGCGCCGACGAGCTGACGTTCCTCGACATCACCGCCTCCTCCGGCAACCGCGAGACCACCTACGACGTGGTCCGCCGCACGGCCGAGCAGGTCTTCATCCCGCTGACCGTCGGCGGGGGCGTGCGCACCGCGTCCGACGTCGACAAGCTGCTGCGGGCCGGCGCCGACAAGGTGGGCGTCAACACGGCGGCCATCGAGCGGCCGGAGCTCGTCCAGGAGATCGCCGAGCGCTTCGGCCGGCAGGTCCTCGTCCTGTCCGTCGACGCCCGCCGCACGCCGTCCGGCAGCTTCGAGGTCACCACCCACGGCGGCCGCCGCGGCACCGGCCTCGACGCCGTCGAGTGGGCGCACCGCGCGGCGGAGCTGGGCGCCGGGGAGATCCTGCTGAACTCCATGGACGCCGACGGCACCAAGGACGGCTACGACACCGAGATGATCGAGGCCGTGCGCAAGCACGTCACGGTTCCGGTCATCGCGAGCGGCGGCGCGGGACGTCTGGAGCACTTCGCTCCGGCGGTGGCGGCAGGCGCGGACGCGGTCCTGGCCGCGTCGGTCTTCCACTTCGGCGACCTGCGGATCGCCGACGTCAAGGGCGCCCTCCGCGAGGCGGGTCACCCGGTCCGTTAGCCGCGCGGCCCGCCGGTCACGGCCGGCCGCTAGTCACGGATGAGCAGGAAGACCGCCCCCGTCACCAGGGCGAGGGCGATCGCTGCGATCCCGTAGGACAGCCGGTGCTGCCGCAGCACCGGCAGGTGTGCGTCCGCCGAGTACCTGCCGGGGCCGGTGAGCGCGAGCGCCGCCGCCGTGACGGCGATCAGCAGGGTGAACTCGATGCCCTTGGGGAGGAAGAACGCGTCCCACGTCACCCCGAGCGCATTGACCATCGTGCCCAGCACGGCGGCCGCGGCCAGCGGGGTGAGGAGGCCGAGGAAGAGGCCGGCGCCGCCCAGGGTCTCGCTGAGGCCGGCGATGACGGCCATGGCCTTGGGCGCGGGATAGCCCCAGGCCCCGAAGCCCTTCGCGACCCCGTCGAGCCCCGGCCCGTCGAACCAGCCGAACAGCTTCTGCGTTCCGTGCCCCATCATGATCAGGCCGATCATCATCCGGAGCAGCAGGATCCCCAGCGAGAAGGAGGCCGGGGGTGGCGCGTAGGGCGCGTACGGTCCGGACGACGGGACGGAGTGGGCGGATCTGCTGGTGTACGCCATCGCAGGGCACCTCTTCGGGGTCGGGTCCGGCACGGAGCCTCAGATTCCCAGCTTTGCCGCCTCAGCCTCGGCCACCGCGTCCTTTTCGCCCTCCAGCTCCACCCGGGCGGCCGTCTGGCGGCCGAAGGCGAAGAGGGTCAGCTCGCCGGGCTCCCCGGTGACGGTCACCACCGGCGTGCCGCGCTGCGCGACCGCGGTGCGGCCGTCGGGGCGACGCAGGACCAGGCCGACGGGCGATCTGCGGCCGAGCATCCGCGCCACCCGCTCCAGCCGGGCCCACAGGGCGTCCGCGAAGACGGGGTCGACCTCGCGCGGGGCCCAGTCCGGCTGGGCCCGGCGCACGTCCTCGGCGTGCACGTAGAACTCCACCGTGTTCGCCGCCTCGTCGATCTGCTTGAGGGCGTACGGGGAGAGCCGCGGCGGCCCGGTGCGGATGAGCTGGATCAGCTCCTCGTAGGGCTTGGCGGCGAACTCCGCCTGCACCCGCTCCAGACGCGCGGCCAGCGGCTTGAGCACGATCCCGGCGGCGGCATCGGCGCGGCGCTCGCGCACGACGACGTGGGCCGCGAGATCACGGGCCCGCCAGCCGGCGCAGAGCGTCGGGGCGTTCGGGCCCGCCGACTCCAACAGGTCGGCGAGGAACAGGCGTTCGCGCTGGGCGTGGGTCGACATGGCGCCACCCTAAGGCCGTCCCGCCACCCGTGCCACGCCCCCGCGACTACTCGGGCAGCGGCTTGTCCATCTTCTGGCCGCCCTGCGAGACGCTCAGCGTCATCGAGCACGTGATCTGGTCCTGGCCGCGGGCGTAGGTGACCGGGGTCGGGTAGAGCACGTACGAGTAGTAGTTCTTGCCGTCGGTTATGGAGCGCATGCGGTCCTGCGCCCTCTTCTTGCACAGCTCCCGGGCCTTGGTCTGGATGTCCAGCTCGGAGTCGAACTTGCCCGTCAGGGTCTCGTTGGCGATGACCTCGCCGTCGTGCGGACCGCTGCACGGCTTCGTCTTCACCTCGGTGAGCCCGATGCTCATGCGCGGGTGGTCGAAGCACTGGCCGGGCTTGAGCACCACGTACGGCACGCGGGAGACCGACGGCGAGGAGGAGGAAGAGGACGGATCCGGGTTGGAGGGGTCGGTGCCCGGGCCGCTCGGGTCCACGGCCGGCGCGGAGGGCGCCGCCGACGGGGTGGAGGAGCTCTTCGGCTTGGCGACGGGCTTGTCGTCCTTGTCGCCGCCGGCGGTCAGCATGATGCCGCCCACGACGAGGCCGACCACCAGGACGCAGCCGATGACGATCGCGGCGACCTTCGCGCCGTTGCCGCCCGAGGGCGGGGGCGGGGGCGGCATCGGCTGTCCGAACTGCTGTCCGTACTGCTGCTGACCGTACTGGCCGAAACCCGGCTGCTGACCGTAGCCGGGCTGCTGGCCGTATCCCTGCGGTGCTTGCGGCTGTCCGTAGGGCTGGGCGGGCGGCTGGGCTGACGGCGGCCCGAACTGCTGCGGCGGGCCGAACCCACCGCCGCCACCGGGGGGCCGCGGGGAGTTCGAGGGCGGAGTACTCATGGGCGAAGCATGCCGTACGCCACTGACAGGCCCGTCCGGGGGGTCCCGGCCGGTCCGCGCGGCAGAATGGACCCATGACCGGCAACACCGCCCCCGCGTCCTCCCTCGACCCCGCCGTCGCCGCGCGCCTCAAGCGCAGCGCCGACGGGCTGATCCCCGCCATCGCCCAGCAGTACGACACCGGGGAGGTGCTCATGCTCGGCTGGATGGACGACGAGGCGCTCCACCGCACCCTGACCACCGGCCGCTGCACCTACTGGAGCCGCAGCCGCGGGGAGTACTGGGTCAAGGGCGACACGTCCGGACACGTCCAGTACGTGAAGTCCGTGGCCCTCGACTGCGACAAGGACGCCCTCCTCGTCAAGGTCGACCAGGTGGGCGCCGCCTGCCACACAGGCGACCGCACCTGTTTCGATGCCGACGTCCTCCCGCTGGGCAAGTAGGCTCCGCTGCCATGGCTGCCACGACCTCCGGTGACATCACCCCGGACGCCGAGACCTTCCGCACGCTCGCGAAGGACCGCCGGGTCATCCCGGTCACCCGGCGGTTCCTCGCCGACGGCGACACCCCCGTCGGCCTGTACCGCAAGCTCGCCGCCGAACGGCCCGGCACCTTCCTGCTGGAGTCCGCGGAGAACGGCCGCACCTGGTCGCGCTACTCCTTCGTGGGCGTCCGCAGCGCCGCGACCCTCACGGCGCAGGGCGGCCGGACACACTGGCTGGGCACCCCTCCCGTCGGCGTCCCCACCGACGGCGACCCGCTGGAGGCGCTGCGCGCCACCGTGGCCGCCCTGCACACCCCGCGCGACCTCATAGAGGGTGCCGGACTGCCGCCCTTCACCGGCGGCATGGTGGGCTACCTCGGCTACGACGTGGTCCGCCGCCTGGAGAAGATCGGCGAGCACGGCGGAGAGGACCGCGACCCCCTCGGCCTGCCCGAGCTCACCATGCTCCTCACCTCCGACCTCGCCGTCCTCGACCACTGGAACGGCACCGTCCTGCTGATCGCCAACGCGATCAACCACAACGACCTCGACACCGGCGTGGACGAGGCGTACGCCGACGCCGTCGCCCGCCTGGACGCCATGGCCGCCGACCTGCACCGGCCCGCGCCCTCGGCACCCACCGCCCTGCCGCCCTCCGAGCTGCCCGAGTACACCGCCCGCTGGGGCGGTGCGGACTACATGGCGGCCGTCGAGGACATCAAGGAGCGCATCCGCGCGGGCGAGGCCTTCCAGGTCGTGCCCTCGCAGCGCTTCGAGACGCCCTGCACGGCCACCGCGCTCGACGTCTACCGCGTGCTGCGGGCGACGAACCCGAGTCCGTACATGTACCTGTTCCGGGTCCCCGACGGGGAAGGCGGCGTGTTCGACATCGTCGGCTCCAGCCCGGAGGCGCTCGTGAAGGTCGAGGACGGGCAGGCCATGGTGCACCCCATCGCCGGCACCCGCCCGCGCGGCGCCACCCCGCAGGCGGACGCCGCACTCGCCGAGGAGCTCCTGGGCGACGCCAAGGAGCGCGCCGAGCACCTGATGCTCGTCGACCTCGGCCGCAACGACCTCGGGCGGGTCTGCGAGCCCGGCAGCGTCGAGGTCGTCGACTTCATGTCGATCGAGCGCTACAGCCACGTGATGCACATCGTCTCCACGGTCACCGGCCGCCTGGCCGCCGGGCGCACCGCCTTCGACGTGCTCACCGCCTGCTTCCCCGCCGGCACGCTCTCCGGCGCGCCCAAGCCGCGCGCCATGCAGATCATCGAGGAGCTGGAGCCGTCGCGCCGCGGCCTGTACGGCGGCTGCGTCGGCTACCTGGACTTCGCCGGGGACTCCGACACGGCCATCGCGATCCGCACCGCCGTCCTGAAGGACGGGACCGCCTACGTGCAGGCGGGCGCCGGCGTCGTCGCCGACTCCGACCCGGCGGCCGAGGACGCCGAGTGCCGCAACAAGGCCGCGGCCGTCCTGCGCGCCGTGCACACGGCGAACCGCCTCGCCTAGCCGCCCCCGGCGGCGCCGACAAACCACCCACAAGGGATAGTGGACCCGTGAGCACAGGAAGAACCGTAGGCACCGCCCTGCTCCTCGGCGCGGCCGGCGCCGCCCTCGCCCTGCTCGCGGGCGGCCGCACCTGGGCCGAGGGGACGACCGCCGTCGCCGGGAGCACCGTCACCAAGCACGTCAGCGGGCAGGACGTCACCGGCCTGCCCGGCGCGCTCGCCGTCGTCGGCCTCGCCGCCCTCGTCGCGGTCTTCGCCGTCCGCGGCGTCTGGCGCACCGTGGTGTCCGCCGGGCTCGCCCTCGCGGGAGCCGGGGTCGTGGCCGCCGCGGTCACCGGGGCGGGGGACACCTCCGCCCTGGACGAGCAGGCCGCCAAGGCCAGCGGGCTCACCAGCGGCGCCATGGACAACGTCACCCATACGGCCTGGCCGTGGGTCGCCCTCGCGGGCGGCGTCCTGCTGCTGCTCGCGGGGCTCCTCGCCCTGCGGTACGGCCGTCACTGGCCGGCCATGTCCGGGCGGTACGAGCGCGACGGGACCCCGCGCCCGCGCCGCACGCGCACCGCCCCCGACCCGGAGCGCCCCGAGGAGCTGTGGAAGGCCCTCGACCGCGGCGAGGACCCGACCAGGGCGTGACACGCCCCGGCGGCGCCCCCCGGATCGAGGCGGCCCCGGCCGTCGGGGACAATGACCATGAGCGTTCTCCGCGCCCGCGGGCGCGCCACAGCAACGAGGAGTCTTAGTCATGGCGGGTAGCAGCCACGGACACACCCCGGCCGCCTGGACCGGTGTCACGATCGCCTTCATCGGCTTTTGCGTCTCCGGTGCCTTCACGGTGGCCGCGAAGCCGGTCGGCTTCTGGGCCGGCATCGCCATCATCGCGGTCGGCGGTGTCGTGGGCGGCGTCATGAGCATGATGGGCATGGGCATGCCCAAGCGGGCTCCCCTGAAGATGGCCGGCGAGGCCACCCGGAGCTGACGCCCTCCGCGTCCCCCACGCCCTCCATCGCCCCGAGGCGCGGCCCCGGGCCCCGGTACGGTCCTCCGTACGACGGCCCTGAGCTGCGCCTTCGTGCGTTCCGCCGGAGACTTCCGGTGTGAGGGTCGTGGGTGTGGCCGACTGCGCGCGCCGGCTGGCCGCCCCGCTGGGCGTCGCGGCCGGCCTCGCCGCGGCCTTCGGTTACGTCGGCGCCGTGGACCCGGGCCGCCCCGGCCACTACCCCGCCTGCCCCCTGCTGCGCTGGACGGGCCTGTACTGCCCGGGCTGCGGCGGGCTGCGCGGTGTCCACGCGCTCGCCCACGGCGACCTGCCGGCCGCGCTCGGCGCGAACGCCCTGGCCGTCGCCGGCTACGCCGCCTTCGCCGTCCTGTGGTGCGTGTGGATCGCCGGGGCCCTGCGGGGCCGCGCGGGCGTGTCGCTGTCCCCGCGCGCCCGCCACTGGTGGGCCCTCGGCGCCCTCGTGCTGCTCTTCACGATCGTGCGGAACCTGCCCTTCGGCGCCTTCCTGACCCCCTAGCGGGACCGGCGGACCGGCAGGGAGCGGTGTCCCGGGAACGTCCACGGGGTGGGACCCGCGTCAACCGGATGCGAAACCTTCGCCCCGTGGCAGATACCATCGCAGTGCCTGGTGGGGGAGGATTCCTGCCGCACCAGCCCAGACCATCCGAGTCCGGAAGGGGGCCGCTCGCGTGAGTGTGCTCGACGAGATCATCGAGGGCGTCCGTGCCGACCTCGCGGAGCGGCAGGCGCGCGTCAGCCTCGACGAGCTCAAGGAGCGGGCCGCCAAGGCGCCACAGGCCAAGGACGGCGCCGCCGCCCTCCGCGGCGAGAACGTCGGCGTGATCTGCGAGGTCAAGCGCTCCAGCCCCTCCAAGGGCGCCCTGGCCGCCATCGCCGACCCCGCCGGCCTCGCCGCCGACTACGAGGCGGGCGGCGCATCCGTGATCAGCGTGCTGACCGAGCAGCGGCGCTTCGGCGGCTCGCTCGCCGACCTCGAAGCCGTTCGCGCCCGGGTCGACATCCCGATCCTGCGCAAGGACTTCATCGTCACGGCCTACCAGCTGTGGGAGGCCCGCGCCTACGGCGCCGACCTGGCCCTGCTGATCGTCGCCGCCCTGGAGCAGGAGGCCCTCGTCTCCCTCATCGAGCGGGCCGAGTCCATCGGGCTCACCCCGCTGGTCGAGGTGCACGACGAGGAGGAGGTCGAGCGCGCGGTCGACGCCGGCGCCCGCATCATCGGCGTCAACGCCCGCAACCTCAAGACCCTCGAGGTCGACCGCGGCACCTTCGCCCGGGTCGCCCCCGAGATCCCGGACGGCATCGTCAAGATCGCCGAGTCCGGCGTGCGCGGCCCGCACGACCTCATCGCCTACGCGAACGACGGCGCCGACGCCGTCCTGGTGGGCGAGTCCCTGGTCACCGGCCGCGACCCCAAGGGCGCCGTCGCCGACCTGGTGGCGGCCGGGGCCCACCCCGCCCTGCGGCACGGCCGGGGCTGACCGGGCCATGAGGGCGTACGCGCGACTGGCCCGGGGGTGCCGCCCCCGGGGCTGCCGCGCGCCCGCGCGCCGCGTCCTCGGACGCCGCGTGCGGTACCACATCGGCTGTGAGCCGGGTCAGATCAACGGGATGCGATGGCGCCGGAGCTCCGCGCTCTAGCCCGCACCACCCGTCACCCACCTCACAGCCGTCCGAGGAGTACGTACGTGTCCTCTGAATTCTTCGTCCCGGACCCGGAGGGTCAAGTTCCGAGCCCCGAAGGCTACTTCGGCGCGTTCGGCGGGAAGTTCATCCCCGAGGCCCTCGTCGCCGCCGTCGACGAGGTCGCCGCCGAGTACGAGAAGGCCAAGGCCGACCCGGCCTTCGCCGCCGAGCTCGCCGACCTGATGGTCAACTACACCGGCCGTCCCAGCGCCCTCACCGAGGTGCCGCGCTTCGCGGAGCACGCCGGCGGCGCCCGGGTCTTCCTCAAGCGCGAGGACCTCAACCACACCGGCTCGCACAAGATCAACAATGTGCTGGGCCAGGCCCTGCTCACCAAGCGCATGGGCAAGACCCGCGTCATCGCGGAGACCGGCGCCGGCCAGCACGGCGTCGCCACCGCCACCGCCTGCGCCCTCTTCGGCCTCGAATGCACCATCTACATGGGCGAGGTCGACACCCGGCGGCAGGCGCTGAACGTCGCCCGCATGCGGATGCTCGGCGCCGAGGTCATCGCCGTGAAGTCCGGCAGCCGCACCCTGAAGGACGCCATCAACGAGGCGTTCCGCGACTGGGTCGCCAACGTCGACCGCACGCACTACCTCTTCGGCACCGTCGCGGGCCCGCACCCCTTCCCGGCCCTCGTCCGCGACTTCCACCGGGTCATCGGCGTCGAGGCGCGCCGGCAGATCCTGGAGCGCGCCGGCCGCCTGCCGGACGCCGCCGTGGCCTGCGTCGGCGGCGGCTCCAACGCCATCGGCCTCTTCCACGCC
The DNA here is from genome assembly GCF_051386455.1 of Streptomyces sp. URMC 124. Classification (NCBI taxonomy): domain Bacteria; kingdom Bacillati; phylum Actinomycetota; class Actinomycetes; order Kitasatosporales; family Streptomycetaceae; genus Streptomyces; species Streptomyces sp. URMC 124. The sequence continues at coordinate 31,531 of NZ_JBPQTS010000030.1, read as the reverse complement.
TTCCTGCCCGACGACGGCGTCCGCCTCATCGGCTGCGAGCCCGGCGGCCACGGCCTGGCCACCGGCGAGCACGCGGCCACCCTCACCGCCGGCACGCCCGGCATCCTGCACGGCTCGCGCTCCTACGTCCTGCAGGACGAGGACGGCCAGATCACCGAGCCGTACTCCATCTCGGCCGGCCTGGACTACCCCGGCATCGGCCCGGAGCACTCCTACCTCAAGGACACCGGCCGCGCCGAGTACCGCGCCGTCACCGACGACGACGCCATGCAGGCCCTGCGGCTGCTCTCCCGCACGGAGGGCATCATCCCGGCCATCGAGAGCGCGCACGCGCTGGCCGGAGCGCTGGAGGTCGGCAAGGAGCTGGGCGAGGACGGCCTGCTCCTGGTGAACCTCTCCGGCCGCGGCGACAAGGACATGGACACCGCAGCCCGCTACTTCGGGCTGTACGACGAGACCGCGGGGGAGAAGTAATGGCCGGCAACATCGCACTGCTCAGCTCCGTCCTGGCCGCGGCCAAGGCGGAGAACCGCGCCGCGCTCGTCGGCTACCTTCCCGCGGGCTTCCCCACCGTGGACGACGGCGTGCGCGCCGTCACCGCCATGCTCGACGGCGGCTGCGACGTCGTCGAGATCGGCCTGCCGCACAGCGACCCCGTCCTGGACGGCCCGGTCATCCAGACCGCCGACGACATCGCCCTGCGCGGCGGCATCAAGATCGTCGACGTCATCCGCACGGTCAAGGAGGCGCACGAGATCACGGGTGCGCCCGTGCTGTGCATGACCTACTGGAACCCCGTCGACGCCTACGGCCCCGAGCGCTTCGCCGCCGACCTCGCCGCGGCCGGGGGAGCGGGCTGCATCCTGCCCGACCTGCCGGTCGAGGAGTCCGAGGCCTGGCGCAAGGCCGCCGAGCAGCACGGGCTCGCCACGGTCTTCGTGGTCGCGCCCAGCAGCCGCGACGAGCGCCTCGCCAAGATCACGGCAGCGGGCAGCGGCTTCGTGTACGCGGCCTCGCTGATGGGCGTCACGGGCACCCGCGAGTCCGTCGGCAACGAGGCGCAGGACCTGGTGCGCCGCACCCGCGCCGTCACCGACCTGCCGGTCTGCGTCGGCCTCGGGGTCTCCAACGCCGCCCAGGCCGCGGAGGTGGCAGCCTTCGCCGACGGTGTGATCGTCGGTTCGGCCTTTGTCAAGCGGCTCCTGGACGCCCCCGACACGGAGGCCGGCCTGGCCGCCGTCCGGGCCCTCGCGGGTGAACTGGCCGAAGGCGTGCGCAAGCGCCCGTAACTCTTTTGAAGGAACCGGCGACCGGGGGCGCGCATGGCCGTGCCCCCGGTTCGTTGTAGGGGGATGTGAGCCAGAAGAACTCGGATGGGAAGCGCAGCGCCCGTGAGCGGCTGCAGGAACAGCGGGAGCGCGAGGAGGCCCGGGCCAAGCGCAGGCGGACGCTGATCGCCGGTGTGGTCGTCGTGGCCGTCCTCGGCGCGGGCGCCGGCATCGCGGCGCTCGTGGCGAGCTCGGGCGGCGGCAAGAAGGAGTCCGCCGGACCGCTGGTCGCCCCGCAGGGCGCCACCGGCAAGGACAGCGTCACCATCCCGGTCGGCAAGCCCGCCGCCAAGGCGACCCTCACGGTCTACGAGGACTTCCGCTGCCCCGGCTGCGGCGGATTCGAGAACGCCTTCCGCGACACGGTCAACGAGCTGGAGCAGAAGGGTCAGCTCAAGGCGGAGTACCACCTGGTCACCCTGATCGACAACAACCTCGGCGGCAGCGGCTCGCTCAACGCGGCCAACGCCGCGGCGTGCGCGCAGGACGCCGGCAAGTTCTCCGCGTACCACGACCTGCTCTACAAGAACCAGCCGCAGGAGACGGACGACGCCTTCGGCAAGAAGGCGCGCCTGCTGGAGCTGGCCGGGCAGGTGCCCGGCCTGGACACGCCCGCCTTCCGCACCTGTGTGGACGACGGCACGCACGACAGCTGGGTGAAGAAGTCCCACGAGGCCTTCGGCAAGTCCTCCTACCGCGCCACCCCGACCGTCCTGCTCAACGGCAAGAGCATCTTCGGCGACCCGAAGAACCCGCTCACCCCGGACAAGCTGCGGCAGATGGTCGCCGAAGCCGCGAAGGGCTGAGGGCCCGGGGGCGTTACGCAGCTGTTGCGCCGGGCGGGTTGCCGTTCCGTCGCCCCGGCAGGGTAGCGTCGGGGGCGTCATGGAACTCGCATACATTCCCAGCCCGTCGACCGGCGTGCTCCACCTCGGACCGGTCCCGCTGCGCGGCTATGCCTTCTGCATCATCATCGGCGTCTTCGTGGCGGTCTGGCTGGGCAACCGGCGCTGGATCGCCCGCGGCGGGCGGGCCGGGACGGTTGCCGACATCGCCGTCTGGGCGGTCCCCTTCGGGCTCGTCGGCGGCCGGCTCTACCACGTCATCACCGACTACGAGCTGTACTTCGGCGAGGGCCGCGACTGGGTCAACTCCTTCAAGATCTGGGAGGGCGGCCTCGGCATCTGGGGCGCGGTCGCGCTCGGCGCGGTCGGCGCGTGGATCGGCTGCCGCCGCCGCGGCATCCCCCTGCCGGCCTGGGCGGACGCCCTCGCCCCCGGCCTCGCGGTCGCCCAGGCGATCGGCCGCTGGGGCAACTGGTTCAACCAGGAGCTGTACGGCAAGCCGACGACCCTGCCGTGGGCGCTGAAGATCGACGCCGACCCGGCGATCGGGCGGGTGGCGGGCACCTACCACCCGACGTTCCTGTACGAGTCGCTGTGGTGCCTGCTGATCGCGGGACTGGTGATCTGGGCCGACCGGCGCTTCACCCTCGGGCACGGGCGCGCGTTCGCGCTGTACGTGGCCTCGTACACCGTCGGCCGCTTCTGGTTCGAGTACCTCCGCGTGGACGACGCGCACCACGTGCTGGGCCTGCGGCTCAACGGCTGGACGTCGATCGTGCTCTTCATCGCGGCCGTCGCGTACATGATCGTCTCCGCGAAGCGGGTTCCCGGCCGGGAGCTCGTGGTGGAACCGGCGGCCGTGACGGACGTGGCCGAGGAGCCCGCGCCCCCGGCGAAGCCGGCGGGTGACGGTGAGCCGTCCGCGGCGGACGGCTCCCCCAAACCGAAGAAGGTCTGAGCGCGGCGCTGCCCGCCGGAACCCGCCGCAGTGGCCGAGCGCCGCTGCGGCGGGTTTTTCGTGCCCGCGGCACGGACGAACCGAGGGGCCCCAGGGGCTTGCGCCCCCCCGCGAAGCGCCCCGTAAGCCCAGGTCAGCCAGGCCTTCCTTGCTAGCGGATCATCGTGTTCGTGCGTACCTTCGAACGTGTCGGGGGCGGCGGACGAAGGGCCGGCCCCAAGGGGAAGGGAGCCCACCGCACATGTCTGTCCTGGAAGCCGTTGCCGCACCGCACGCCGCGCACCGCGACAACCACACGCACCGCGACGTGAACGGCGGCTGGCTGCGCCCCGCGGTGTTCGGCGCCATGGACGGGCTGGTCTCCAACGTCGCCCTGATGACCGGTGTCGCGGGCGGTTCCGCCTCCGCGCAGACGATCGTCATCGCCGGCCTGGCCGGCCTTGCCGCGGGCGCGTTCTCCATGGCCGCCGGCGAATACACCTCGGTCGCCTCGCAGCGCGAACTCGTCCTCGCCGAGCTGGACGTCGAGCGCCGCGAGCTGCACAAGCACCCGGCCGACGAGCTGGCGGAGCTGGCGGCGCTCTACGAGTCGCGGGGCGTCGAGCCCAAGCTCGCGCTCGAGGTCGCCATGCAGCTCTCCCGCGACCCCGAGCAGGCGCTGGAGATCCACGCCCGCGAGGAGCTCGGCATCGACCCCTCCGACCTTCCGTCGCCCGCGGTCGCCGCCGTGTCGTCGTTCGGCTCGTTCGCCCTGGGCGCCCTCCTGCCCCTGCTGCCGTACCTGCTGGGCGCGACCGCGCTGTGGCCCGCCGTGCTGCTCGCGCTGGCCGGTCTCTTCGCCTGCGGGGCGGTCGTGGCCCGGGTGACGGCCCGCTCCTGGTGGTACAGCGGCCTGCGCCAGCTGGTCCTGGGCGCCGCGGCGGCGGGTGTGACTTACGCCCTCGGTATTGCCTTCGGCACCGCCCTGGGGTGATGCTTTATGCGGGCTCCCGCATAACGTACGGATGACATCGCGGTTTCAAGCCCTCGACGGCCGGGCACAATCCGGAAGCGCAGCGGGCAACGCCGCCCGCTCTGTGCTGTGTCCGGCGGGGCCGGGCCGGGCGATCCCCCGTGCTTCCGGCAGCTCGCCGCCTTTACCGCAGTGCCCGGACCCGCAGTACCTTTACGCGCAGTGTCCACATGCTGGACCGGTGCTTCCGCTTTTTGAGAAGCGCCCCATCATGTAATCTGCACCAACTTCTTCCGCAGAGGGCCAACGTCGTCCCTCGGCACATGCACCGGCCGCACCGGCCGGGACTGCCAAGACGACGACGGGAGCCGCCGATGCGATCCGCATCCCACCCCGCCCAGCAGGGTATGTACGACCCGCGGAACGAGCACGACGCCTGTGGCGTCGGCTTCGTCGCGACCCTCACCGGCGAGGCGAGCCACGCGCTCGTGCAGCAGGCGCTCACCGTCCTCCGCAATCTGGAGCACCGCGGCGCCACGGGCTCCGAGCCCGACTCGGGCGACGGCGCCGGCATCCTGATGCAGATCCCCGACGCCTTCCTGCGCGAGGCCGCCGGCTTCGCGCTCCCCGAGCCCGGCGCCTACGCCGTCGGCATCGCCTTCCTCCCCGCGGACACCGCGGACGCGGACGCCGCCGTCTCGTCCATCGAGACGATCGCCCGCGAGGAGGGCCTCGCCGTCCTCGGCTGGCGCGCCGTCCCCGTCGCCCCCGAGCTGCTCGGCGCCAGCGCCCGCGCCACCATGCCGGACTTCCGCCAGCTCTTCGTCTCGGACCGGCGCAGCACGGCCGACGGCGGGAACACCGGGCTCGCCCTCGACCGCAAGGCGTTCGTGCTGCGCAAGCGCGCCGAGCGCGAGGCCGGGGTCTACTTCCCCTCGCTCTCCGCCCGCACCATCGTCTACAAGGGCATGCTGACCACCGGCCAGCTGGAGCCGTTCTTCCCGGACCTCTCCGACCGCCGCTGCGCCACCGCCATCGCGCTGGTCCACTCCCGCTTCTCCACCAACACCTTCCCCAGCTGGCCGCTCGCCCACCCGTACCGCTTCGTGGCCCACAACGGTGAGATCAACACCGTCCAGGGCAACCGCAACTGGATGCGGGCCCGCGAGTCGCAGCTGGCCAGCGACCTCTTCGGAGAGGGCGGCATCGAGCGCGTCTTCCCCGTCTGCACCCCCGACGCCTCCGACTCGGCCTCCTTCGACGAGGTCCTGGAGCTGCTCCACCTCGGCGGCCGGTCGCTGCCGCACAGCGTGCTGATGATGATCCCGGAGGCCTGGGAGAACCACGCCTCCATGGACCCGGCCCGGCGCGCCTTCTACCAGTACCACTCCACCCAGATGGAGCCCTGGGACGGCCCGGCCTGCGTCACCTTCACCGACGGCACCCTCGTCGGCGCCGTCCTCGACCGCAACGGCCTGCGCCCCGGCCGCTACTGGGTCACCGACGAGGGCCTCGTCGTGCTCTCCTCCGAGGTCGGCGTCCTCGACATCGACCCGGCGAAGGTCGTCCGCAAGGGCCGTCTGCAGCCCGGCCGGATGTTCCTGGTCGACACCGAGCGCCACCGCATCATCGAGGACGACGAGATCAAGGCCGAGCTCGCCGCCGCCGCGCCCTACGGGGAGTGGCTGGAGGCCGGCCTGATCGACCTGGCCGACCTGCCCGAGCGCGAGCACATCGTGCACACCCACGCCTCGGTCACCCGCCGCCAGCAGACCTTCGGCTACACCGAGGAGGAGCTGCGCGTCATCCTCGCGCCGATGGCCAAGTCCGGCGCCGAGCCGATCGGTTCGATGGGCACCGACTCGCCGATCGCCGCGCTCTCCGAGCGCCCCCGGCTGCTCTTCGACTACTTCACGCAGCTGTTCGCGCAGGTCACCAATCCGCCGCTGGACGCCATCCGCGAGGAGCTCGTCACCTCGCTGATCTCCTCCCTCGGCCCGCAGGGCAACCTCCTGGAGCCCACCGCGGGCTCCTGCCGCAGCGTCACCCTGCCCTTCCCCGTCATCGACAACGACGAGCTCGCCAAGCTCATCCACATCAACGCCGACGGCGACATGCCGGGCCTGAAGGCCGTCACCCTCTCCGGCCTCTACCGCGTCACCGGCGGCGGGGAGTCCCTGGCCGCCCGCCTCACGGAGATCTGCGCCGAGGCCGACGCCGCCATCGCCGGCGGCGCCCGCCTCATCGTCCTCTCCGACCGCCACTCCGACGCCGAGCACGCCCCGATCCCCTCGCTGCTGCTCACCTCCGCCGTCCACCACCACCTCATCCGCACCAAGCAGCGCACCCACGTGGGCCTGCTGGTCGAGGCCGGCGACGTCCGCGAGGTCCACCACGTCGCGCTGCTCATCGGTTACGGCGCGGCGGCCGTCAACCCGTACCTGGCGATGGAGTCCGTCGAGGACCTCGTCCGCGCAGGGACGTTCCTGCAGGACATCGAGCCCGAGGACGCGATCCGCAACCTCATCAAGGCCCTCGGCAAGGGCGTCCTGAAGGTCATGTCCAAGATGGGCATCTCCACCGTCGCCTCCTACCGCGGCGCGCAGGTCTTCGAGGCGATCGGCCTGGACGAGGCCTTCGTCGAGACCTACTTCCACGGCACCACCACCAAGATCGGTGGCGCCGGCCTGGACGTCGTCGCCCGCGAGGTCGCCGCCCGCCACGCCAAGGCCTACCCGGCCACCGGCATCGCGGCCACCCACCGCCGCCTCGACATCGGCGGCGAGTACCAGTGGCGCCGCGAGGGCGAGCCGCACCTCTTCGACCCCGACACCGTCTTCCGGCTGCAGCACGCCACGCGCGCCCGCCGCTACGACATCTTCAAGCAGTACACCGAGCGCGTGAACGAGCAGTCCGAGCGGCTGATGACGCTCCGCGGCCTGTTCGGCTTCGCCGCCGACCGCACCCCGGTGCCCCTGGACGAGGTCGAGCCCGTCAGCGAGATCGTCAAGCGCTTCTCCACCGGCGCCATGTCGTACGGCTCCATCTCCCGCGAGGCCCACGAGACCCTCGCCATCGCCATGAACCGGCTGGGCGGCAAGTCCAACACCGGTGAGGGCGGCGAGGACCCCGAGCGCCTCTACGACCCCGAGCGCCGCTCCAGCATCAAGCAGGTCGCCTCCGGCCGCTTCGGCGTCACCAGCGAGTACCTCGTCAACTCCGACGACATCCAGATCAAGATGGCCCAGGGCGCCAAGCCCGGCGAGGGCGGCCAGCTGCCCGGCCACAAGGTCTACCCCTGGGTCGCCAGGACCCGGCACTCCACCCCGGGCGTCGGCCTGATCTCGCCGCCCCCGCACCACGACATCTACTCCATCGAGGACCTCGCCCAGCTCATCCACGACCTGAAGAACGCCAACCCGGCCGCCCGCATCCATGTGAAGCTGGTCTCCGAGGTCGGCGTCGGCACGGTCGCGGCGGGCGTCTCCAAGGCCCACGCCGACGTCGTCCTGATCTCCGGCCACGACGGCGGCACGGGCGCCTCGCCGCTGACCTCCCTCAAGCACGCCGGCGGCCCCTGGGAGCTCGGCCTCGCCGAGACCCAGCAGACGCTGCTGCTCAACGGCCTGCGCGACCGCATCGTCGTGCAGACCGACGGCCAGCTGAAGACCGGCCGCGACGTGATCATCGCCGCCCTGCTCGGCGCCGAGGAGTTCGGCTTCGCCACCGCCCCGCTGGTCGTCTCCGGCTGCGTCATGATGCGCGTGTGCCACCTGGACACCTGCCCGGTCGGCATCGCCACCCAGAACCCGGTGCTGCGCGAGCGGTTCTCCGGCAAGGCCGAATTCGTCGTCAACTTCTTCGAGTTCATCGCCGAGGAGGTCCGCGAGCTCCTCGCCGAGCTGGGCTTCCGCACCCTGCAGGAGGCCGTCGGCCACGCCGAGCTCCTCGACACCGGCCGGGCCGTGTCCCACTGGAAGGCCCAGGGCCTGGACCTCGCCCCGCTGCTGCACGTGCCGGAGCTGCCCGCCGGGGCCGCCCGCCACCGCACCACCGAGCAGGACCACGGCCTGGCCAAGGCCCTCGACAACGAGCTCATCAAGCTCGCCGCCGACGCCCTGGAGGTCTCCTCCGCCGAGGGCGCCCGCCCCGTCCGCGCCCAGGTGGCCATCCGCAACATCAACCGCACCGTCGGCACGATGCTCGGCCACGAGGTCACCAAGCGCTTCGGCGGCGCCGGGCTGCCCGACGACACCATCGACATCACCTTCACGGGCTCCGCCGGCCAGTCCTTCGGCGCCTTCCTGCCCCGCGGCGTCACCCTGCGCCTGGAGGGCGACGCCAACGACTACGTGGGCAAGGGCCTCTCCGGCGGCCGCGTCGTCGTCCGCCCCGACCGCGGCGCCGACCACCTCGCCGAGTACTCGGTCATCGCCGGCAACACCCTCGCCTACGGCGCCACCGGCGGCGAGATGTTCCTGCGCGGCCGGGTCGGCGAACGCTTCTGCGTCCGCAACTCCGGTGCCACCGTCGTCTCCGAGGGCGTGGGCGACCACGGCTGCGAGTACATGACGGGCGGCCGGGCCGTCGTCCTGGGCGAGACCGGGCGCAACTTCGCGGCCGGCATGTCCGGCGGCGTCGCCTACGTCGTCGACCTCGACCCCGACAACGTCAACAAGGAGCTGGCCGGCGCCGTCGAGAGCCTCGACGCCGACGACCGGCAGTGGCTGCACGACGTCGTGCGCCGCCACCACGAGGAGACGGCCTCCACCGTCGCGGCCGGGCTCCTCGCCGACTGGGACACGGCCGCGGGCCGCTTCCGCAAGGTCGTCCCGGCCACCTACAAGGCAGTGCTCGCCGCCAAGGACGCCGCCGAGCGAGCGGGTCTCTCCGAGACGGAGACCCACGAGAAGATGATGGAGGCGGCGACCCATGGCTGACCCCAAGGGCTTCCTGACCACCGGGCGCGAGGTCGCGCAGACCCGCCCCGTCACCGAGCGCGTCCGCGACTGGAACGAGGTCTACGTCCCCGGCTCCCTCCTGCCGATCATCAGCAAGCAGGCGAGCCGCTGCATGGACTGCGGCATCCCCTTCTGCCACAACGGCTGCCCGCTGGGGAACCTCATCCCCGAGTGGAACGACTACGCCTACCGCGACGACTGGCAGGCGGCGAGCGAGCGCCTGCACGCGACCAACAACTTCCCCGAGTTCACCGGCCGCCTGTGCCCCGCGCCCTGCGAGGCGGCCTGCGTGCTGGGCATCAACCAGCAGCCCGTCACCATCAAGAACGTCGAAGTCACCATCGTCGACAAGGCCTGGGCCGCGGGCGACGTCACCCCCCAGCCGCCCGAGCGGCTCTCCGGCAAGACCGTCGCCGTCATCGGCTCCGGCCCCGCCGGCCTGGCCGCGGCCCAGCAGCTGACCCGGGCCGGCCACACGGTCGCGGTCTACGAGCGCGCCGACCGCATCGGCGGCCTGCTGCGCTACGGCATCCCCGAGTTCAAGATGGAGAAGCGGCACATCAACCGCCGCATCGAGCAGATGCGCGCGGAGGGCACCAAGTTCCGCACCGAGGTGGAGATCGGCCGCGACATCGACGCGGCCAAGCTCCGCAAGCGCTACGACGCCGTCGTCATCGCCGCGGGCGCCACCACCTCCCGCGACCTGCCGGTGCCCGGCCGTGACCTCAAGGGCATCCACTTCGCGATGGAGTACCTGCCCATGGCGAACAAGGTGCAGGAGGGCGACCTGACAGTCTCCCCGATCACCGCCGAGGGCAAGCACGTCGTCGTCATCGGCGGCGGCGACACCGGCGCCGACTGCGTGGGCACCGCCCACCGCCAGGGCGCGGCCTCCGTCACCCAGCTGGAGATCATGCCCCGGCCGGGGGAGGAGCGCAGCGAGGGCCAGCCCTGGCCGACCTTCCCCATGCTCTACAAGGTCACCTCGGCCCACGAGGAGGGCGGCGAGCGCGTCTACTCCGTCTCCACCACCCACTTCGAGGGCGACGAGGACGGCAACGTCCAGTGGCTGCACCTCGTCGAGGTGGAGTTCGCCGGCGGCAAGCTCACGCAGAAGCCCGGCACCGAGCGCAGGATCCCGGCCCAGCTGGTCACCCTCGCCATGGGCTTCACCGGCACCGACGTGAAGAACGGCCTCGTCGAGCAGTTCGGCCTGGAGCTGGACGCGCGCGGCAACGTCGCCCGCGACGCCGACTACGCCACCAACGTCCCCGGCGTCTTCGTCGCCGGTGACGCCGGGCGAGGCCAGTCCCTCATCGTCTGGGCCATCGCCGAGGGCCGCTCCGCCGCCCGCGGCGTGGACCGCTACCTCACGGGCACCAGCACCCTGCCGGCCCCGGTCCGCCCCACGGACCGGGCCCTGACGGTCTGACCCGCCCGGAAAGAGCTCGCGGCGCCTGCCCCACCCCGACCACAGGTGGCAGGCGCCGCGCTGTTCCCTTCCCCCGCCCTAGCCGGTCCGGCGCACCAGCAGGTCGCGGAACTCCACCTTCGCGTCCTCCGTGTACACCCCCACGCTGCCTTCCCGGTAGGGCCGTTCGCGGTCCTCGTAGGCCACCAGCCCCTGGCCGTCGACGCTGACCTCCATGCGCGCGCCGCGCTGCGCGACCCGCACGGAGGACCACTCGCCGACGGGGAAGCGCCCCTGGCCGGTCGCCAGGAAGCGCTGCCCGCCCTCGTAGGCCGGGTCGCGCTTGCCGAGCTCCCAGCCGTTGGGCTTGAGGGTGACGTAGTAGAAGTGCTCGGGGTCGGTGTACGCCCACAGCAGCCACGGCACCTCCCACGGATTGGGCTCGGGCGTGCGCAGCTGGGCGATGGTCCGCATGCGCGCCTCGTAGTCCACGTCCGCGAAGCGTTCCGTGGAGACGATCAGCCCGGCGTGGGTCTCGTCCGGCACCCGGGAGGGCAGGGGGGCCAGGAAGAGGCCGTCGTGGCGGCCGATGTTCTCGCCGTGGCCGTCGAAGACCGACCGCCACGGGCCGTGGACCGAGCCCTCGGCCCACGGCCGGTCCGGCTCCTCGTCGCCGGACCAGAGGCTGCTCGCCGCCAGGGCGGCGCCCGCCACCGCGAGGGCGGCGAGCAGTGCGAGACCGAGCAGCCGCTGAACTCTCGTCATGCCGTCGAGTATGACCCCGGCCCCTCGGTGCGGGAGGCGACCAGTTCGGGGCCGCCGCCCTCGTCCGCGTCGGCGCCGAAGTCCTCCGCGAGCTGGGCGATGATGCGCTCGGTGGCGTGCCCGTCCCCGAAGGGATTGCCCGCCGTGGCCATCCGCTCGTAGGCGGCAGGATCATCCAAAAGGTGGACGGCGGCCTCCAGGATGGCCTCCGGTTCGGTGCCCACGAGCCGGGCCGCGCCGGCCTCGACCGCCTCGGGGCGTTCGGTGGTCGTGCGCAGCACGAGGGCGGGCTTGCCGAGGGTGGGCGCCTCCTCCTGGATGCCCCCGGAGTCGGTGAGGACCAGGTCGCAGCCGGCGAGCGTGGCGGAGAAGTCGAGGTAGCCGAGCGGCTCGGTGACCTCGATGTGCGGGTGCCCGGTCAGCTCCGGCAGGAGGGCCTCGCGGACGGCGGGGCTCTTGTGCAGCGGCAGCACCATCTCCACGTCACCGCGGTCGGCGAGCCGGCACAGGGCCCTGCCCATGGAGCGCATCACGGTGCCCTGGTTCTCGCGGCGGTGCAGGGTGACCAGTACGCGCCGCAGACCGGTGCGGAAGAGGCAGCGGCCGGTGCCCTCGGCCAGCACCCACAGCAGGTTGTCGATGACGGTGTTGCCGGTGGTGAACACCTCGGCCTCGGGGACGCCCTCGGCCGTCAGGTGGCCGGCGGCGCGCTCCGTGGGCGCGAAGTGCCAGCGGGCCATGCGCCCTATGAGGCGGCGGTTGAGCTCCTCCGGAAAGGGGTTGTCGAGGACGCCGGTGCGCAGGCCGGCCTCCACGTGGGCGATGGGGATGTGCTCGTAGAACGCGGCGAGGGCGCCGGTCAGGGCGGTGGTGGTGTCGCCCTGGACGACGACGAGGTCGGGGCGCTCGGCGCGGACCACGTCGCCGAGGCCGTCCACGAGGCGGGCGGTGAGGGTGGACAGCTGCTGGCGCTCGCGCATGACGTCGAGCCCGGTGTGGACCGGCACGCGCAGCAGGTCCAGCATCTGGTCGAGCATCTCGCGGTGCTGGCCGGTGGTGACGACGAGCGGTTCGAAGAGCGGGGAGTGCGCCATGGCCCGGGCCACGGGCGCCAGTTTGATGGCCTCGGGTCGGGTGCCCAGCACGAGCATGGCGCGTACGGGCGCGGTGATGAGGTCAGTGGACATGGATCTCCCTGGGAAAGGCCTGTCGCGGTGCAGGCCCGACGGGCGGGTGGAGAGAGGAGGTTCGGGTGCGCGCGGCCCGCTCAGGTGCGCGCGGTCTTCAGCCACGTCTGCTTGCCGGTGAGCATCCGCCACAGCCCCCACCAGCCGGCGGCGAACCAGATGTAGCCGTAGAAGACGAAGACGTGCGAGAGCAGGATCGAGCGCACGAGCCCGAGGCCGCGTTCGCGCCGGCGGTAGACGAATCCGTACGCGTAGGCGGCGGTGAAGGAGAGCAGGTACGGGCCGATGATCCACATGGGGGAGATCAGGGCGCGCCCGGCCTGCACGGAGCCGATGACGGTGCCGGCCACCGCGACCAGGAAGGACAGCGGCAGCAGGGAGGTGAGCAGGATCAGGACCGGGCTGGAGAGGTGGTAGAGCAGGTCGACGGCGGCGCGGGTGGGCACGGAGCGCAGGATCAGCGGCACCAGCCCCGCCGACTGCAGGTGGCCCTGGAACCAGCGGGAGCGCTGGCGCACCAGGCGCCGGACGTCGAGCACGGCCTGCTGGGAGACCGCGGCCGCGGTGCAGTGCTGATTGGTCCAGCCGCGGGCGATGAGGCGGACTCCGAGGTCGAGGTCCTCGGTCAGGGAGTCGCTCCAGGGGCCGGCGGACGCCCGGCCGGGTTCGGCGAGGGAGTCCAGCGCGGCGAGCCGCATGAACTGGCCGTTGCCGCCCATTCCGACGCTTCCGATATAGCGCCGGGCGCACTGGAAGATATCGCCGTAGATGACGAATTCCATGTCCTGGAGCCGGGCCAGCAAACCTTGGTGGCGGTTGTACATCCGCACGCCGATCTGGGTGGCGCCGGTGCGCGGATTGTCGAAGAAAGGGTCGACGGACTGGACCACGTGTTCGTCGAGCCGGCCGTCGGCGTCGACGACGCAGACGATGACGTCGTGCGGGTCATAGCCGTCGAGCAGGCCCGATTCGCGCAGGTGCCGTATTCCGGCGTTGAGGGCGGCGCCCTTGCCGCGCCGGGCGTCGGGCAGGGTGCGCTGGAGGAGCCGGACGCGCTCGGGGTCGGCGGCGCGGGCGACTTCCGCGGTGCCGTCGTCGGAGGCGTCGTCGATGACCAGTGCGAGGAAATTACCGGCGGGCAGGGCAGAGATGCGGGCCAGGCTTTCCGCGAGGACTTTTTCCTCGTTCAGACAGGCGAGGAGAAAGACGTACAGGCGTTGCTGGCGGGGTCCGCGGACCCGGCGCACGCGGCGCCGGGAAAGCAGGAAGAGGGTGGTGTTGTAGCAGCCCGCCATCACGATGATGGCGATGGCGGATCCCAGGAGGATCTCGCCGGTCAAGACCGGCCGCCGGCGCTGCGGTCCATGACGGCGCCGCGGTCCATGACGGCGCGGGCGGCGAACCAGAGTTTGACGGCGATGATGACGAAGGCGCTCGCGCAGTAGAGCAGGAATCCGGCCCCCGCGGCCTCCTGCAATCCCCTGGCGTAGGGAATGCCCGGCAGCACTTCCGGTGCCGCGGTGAGCCCGGCCATGGGCAGGACGGATCCCAGAGCGGGTTTTCCGTACATGAGTTCTCCCCCGTATGTCGCCTCGATGCGAGGCAAGGCATGCGCAGGGAAGGTATCAGATCGGACCGGTACTACTGTCGGACTTGATGAGAATTGTTGGAGCGGAATCTCAAATTCGGTGAACGTACCGGTAATTATGCCTGGTGATCGTGGAGCTGTGACGGATGTGACTTCTGGTCTGCACCAGGGGGCTTGCCCGGAACTGCGCATTCGGGACCGAAGTTGTCTATTGACATACATCCTTCCCGGCCAGAAGAATCTGGCCACTGCCGGGCCCCGAGGTAACGGGTGTCACGGCCGCTGCATTACCAGGGGGAATTTCCATGCAGAACAAGCGTGGGAGATCCAGGAAACTCCGGATCTCCGCCGTCGTCATGCTCCTCGCCGCTCTGCTGGGCGGCTTCGTCCTTTCCCGGAGCGCCGAGGGCGCGATATCCCGGCCGCGCGCCACCGACGCCGTGAACCCGGTCTCGCTCTCCCCGAAGAGCGTCAAGGACCTCGCCGCCGCGGCGAAGGCGCGGATCTCCTCGGACCGGCTGCGCCGTGCGGGCAAGCTGGCCCTCACCCTCGCGCCCCTGGCGAAGACCGCCGCCGCCGAGGCGGCCGCCGCCCCGGCCGGCACCTCCGCCCTCGTCCTCTACGACAACGCCGGCCCCTACGGGCAGCTGGGCGAGCTCTACGCCATGGCGACGGCCAACCTCGCGGGCCACTTCGGCACCGTCACCGCCAAACCCGTCTCGGCCTACACCGCGGGCATGGTCAACCAGTACACCGCCACGGTCTACCTCGGCTCGACCTACTACGGGGGCACGATCCCCGACGCCGTCCCCGCCGCCTTCTACCAGGACGCGCTGGCCACCACCCGGCCCGTCACCTGGATCGGCGACAACATCTGGAACATGGCCAATGCGGTCGGGCTCGCCCAGTTCAAGCAGAAGTACGGCTGGGACCCCACCAACTCCTTCTACGAGACGGGCGGTTCCGTCGGCAACATCAACCAGGTCACGTACAAGGGACAGCAGCTGACCCGGAAGATCCCCGCGGGCCAGGACGGGGGAGTGCTCCACCCGGCGATCCTCACCGGGCCCGGCTATCCGGCGGTCACCCGCCTCGCCGAGGCCAAGGACGGCACCTCCGGGGCCACGAGCCCCTGGGCGATCCGCTCCTCCAACCTCACCTACCTCGGTGAGATCCCCTTCGCCTATGTCTCCGAGAGCGACCGCGTCATCGCCTTCGAGGACCTCCTCTTCGACGCCCTCGCCCCCCAGACGGCCGAGCGCCACCGGGCCTTCGTGCGGCTGGAGGACATCAGCCCCAAGTCCGAGCCGAGCGAGCTGCGGGCCATCGCCACCTACCTCAAGTCGCAGAACATCCCGTACGGCATCAACGTCATCCCCGTCTACAAGGACCCCAAGGGCACCTACAACAACGGAGTCCCCGAGACCCTCACCCTCGCCCAGGTCCCCGCCGTCGTCACCGAGCTGAAGAACATGCTCGCCAATGGCGCCGTCCTGATGAACCACGGCTACACCCACCAGTACGGCACCGCGAACAACCCGTACAACGGCGTCACCGGCGACGACTTCGAGTTCTTCCGCGCCCACGTCGACACCGCCGACAACGTGATCCTCGACGGGCCGCCCGCGGAGGACTCCACCGTCTGGGCGCAGAGCCGCGTCACCCAGGCCCTGGCCGGTTTCGCCACCGCCGGGCTGCCGAAACCGGCCTACTGGACCACTCCGCACTACGCGGCGTCCGCCACCGACTACCGTGTCCTGGGCCAGAACTACTCCGCCCGCCTGGAGCGCTCGTTGTACTTCGCCGGCACGCTCACCGGTGGCACACCGGACAACAGCCGCTACATCGGCCAGTTCTTCCCGTACGCGGTCAAGGACGTCTACGGGACGACCGTCCTGCCCGAGAACATCGGCAATTACGAGCCCGACGCGTACAACAACCACCCGCCCCGGCTCCCCGCCGACCTGATCGCCTCGGCCAAGGCCAACCTGGCCGTCCGCGACGGCGTGGCGAGCTTCTTCTACCACCCCTACTACCCGGTGGCGCCGCTGAAGCAGACGATCGAGGGCATCAAGGCCCTCGGCTACACCTTCGTCGGCCCCGCGGCCCTCGGCCAGTGAACGCCCGGAGGAGGGCGGCCGGCGTGCTGCTCGCGGCCGCCCTCCTCCTCGCCGGGTGCTCCTCCGGCCCGGGCGGGGAGGACGGGGAAGAGCGGCCCGCGCCGGGTCCGAGCACCCGCCCCGGCGACGGAAAGGCGGCCGCACTGCGCGGCATCACGCTTCCCTCCTGGAACACCGGCGACTACAGCAGCCCCGAGGCCGCGGCCTACCTGCGGCAGATCGCCGCCACCGGCGCGCGCTGGGTGACCTTCACGCCCACCTGGTACCAGGACGGCGTCGCCGACGCGGGCATGCACACCACCGGCGAGACCGCCGGCGACGACGCCCTCCGGCACGTCATCGGCCTCGCCCACCGGACCGGCCTGAAGGTCATGCTCAAGCCCCACGTCGACCTCACCGGAGGCGGCGACCGGTCGGGCATCCGCCCGCGCGACGCCGGCGCCTGGTTCACCGCGTACGAGCGCTTCATCACCCACTACGCGCAGCTCGCCGCGGACAGTGGCGCCGAACAGTTCGCCGTCGGCACCGAGCTGGCGGGCACCTCCCGCGACGGCACCCGCTGGAGCAAGGTCGTCCGGGCCGTCCGCGCGGCGTACCGCGGGCCGCTGACCTACGCCGCCAACTACGACGAGTACCGCACCGTCCCCTTCTGGGACGACCTCGACGTCATCGGCATCGACGCTTACTGGCCCCTGGCCGACCGCCCCACCGCCGACGCCGCGCGGCTGCGCGACGCCTGGAAACCCATCACCGAGGAACTCGCGGCCTTCTCCGCCCGCCACCACCGCAAGATCCTCTTCACCGAAGCCGGCTACGTCAGCCAGCGCGGCGCCACCACCGCGCCCTACTCCTGGACGGTCAGCAAGAGCGCCGCGGAGGACGAACAGGCCGCCGCCTACGAGGCACTGCTCACGGCCCTGGACGGAAAGCCCTGGTGGGCGGGTGTCTGCTGGTGGATGTGGGACGACTGGCCCGACACCGGCGAAACCCCGCGCCGCCTGGCCTACACCCCGCACGGCAAGCCGGCGGAGGACGTACTGCGCCGCCGCTGGCGCACCGGCGGCACGGACACCGGCTGAGCCGGACCCGCACCACGCGGGCGCGCGCCCGGAAGAACTACGTGTCGCACTCCAGCACCGTCCGGCACAGCCCGCACCGCGCGCGGACCTTCCCCCGCACCGGTACGCGGATGCGCTGATGGCACGTCGGGCACGGGAAGCTGACCCGGAGCGGGTCGTGGCCCTCGAAGGCGTAGTCCCGGCCGGCCGGCGGCGCCCCGCCCCGCGCGTCGCGGACGGCGCGCCGGTCGCGGGCGTAGCGGTGGCGGCCGAGCCGCCCGGCCGCCGCGAGCGGGGGCCGCCGGCCGTCGCGCCGGGCCTCCGCGAGGCCCTTCACATAGACCTCGTAGGCCTGGGGGCTGGTGAACCAGGGGGCGGGGTCCTCCCCGAAGGCCAGCGCCCGCTTGGCGATGACGTAGCCGAACTCCTCGGGGGTGAGGTAGCCGAGCTTCTGCGTGGAGACGGACGACTCGCGGTAGGCGTCGAGCAGCAGCCACCCCGCGCCCAGGTAGGCCGCCGCGGTGTCGGTGAGGATCTCGTTGTCCCGGGTGCCGGGGAAGGCGAGGCCGAGCCGGTGCAGGTAGACGTGCATGACCTCGTGCGAGAGGGCGGCGCCGATGTCCCGGCGGTGGGTCTTGAAGCGGGAGTTGAGTTCGATGAAGTACTCCGGCCCGGCGGCGAGCTCGACGCTCCCGGCGTGCCGCATGTCGCGGAAGCTGACGATCATCCGGGCGTCCGGCAGCCGCAGGTGCCGCACCATCGCCCCGGCGACCCGCTGCACGCCGAGATAGGGGTTCTCCTCGTCGGAGAAGGCGACGTCGGACGGGGGCACGCTGAGCTCGAAGCTGTGCACGGTGTCGTAGGAGAGGCGCTTGTACAGCGCGGTGATCGCGGCGCGCACGGTCTCGACGTGCGGAAAGCCGTGCACGATCTCGATGCCGGTGCCCACGCGTGACCACCCCCTGGGGTCCCCCTGCCGGCCGCTGCGCCCCTGTCCCCACTGTACGGGCGCGGCCCTGCCGCCGGGCAGTGCGCCGGACTGGCCGAAACGGGGTGCTTGTCGCACGTACGTCCGATCCTCATAATCACACCGCGCATCGAAGGCTCGATTCCGGTAATCGGACGGCCGGGATTGTCATGAGCCTGACATTCGACGCGTAACCTCCCACGAAAGGAAGACCCTTGCGCTCCTTCCTCTCCACGCTCAGATGCACCCTCAGAAGGACTGTCGCCGTCGGCGCCGCCACCGTCGCCACGCTCGCCCTCACCGCCGGCGCCGCACTGGCCGACGACCCCGGCCCCCGCCCGGGCGTCGTCGGCGGCACCCCCGCTCAGCAAGGCGAGTTCCCCTGGATGGTGCGGCTGTCCATGGGCTGCGGCGGCTCGCTCTACACCCAGCAGATCGTCCTGACCGCCGCCCACTGCGTCAGCGGCAGCGGCGCCAACACCTCGATCACCGCCACGGCCGGCGTCGCCGACCTCGGCTCCTCCCAGGCCATCAAGGTCAAGTCCACCCGGGTGCTCCAGGCCCCCGGCTACAACGGCTCCGGCAAGGACTGGGCGCTGATCAAGCTCGCCCAGCCGGTCAACCTGCCGACCCTCAAGACCGCCGACACCACCGCCTACAACAACGGCACCTTCACCATCGCCGGCTGGGGCGCGGACCGCGAAGGCGGCAGCCAGCAGCGGCAGCTCCTCAAGGCCACCGTCCCCTTCGTCGACGACACCGCCTGCCGGAACGCCTACGGCAACCTCATACCCGGCGAGGAGATCTGCGCCGGATACCTCGACCAGGGCGGCGTCGACACCTGCCAGGGCGACTCCGGCGGCCCGATGTTCCGCAAGGACGCGGCGGGCGCCTGGATCCAGGTCGGCATCGTCAGCTGGGGCGAGGGCTGCGCCCGGCCGCACTACCCCGGCGTCTACACCGAGGTGAGCACGTTCGCGGCGAACATCAAGAGCGCCGCCGCGAGCCTGGGCGGCTGACCCGCTGGGCCGTCCGGCTGGTCCTGCGGCCCCCGTACGGACCAGTCCGGTACGGTCCCTCCCCGGCCCGCCCGCGTCCTACCGGAGTCGGGCGGGCCCCCGTCATCCTTTCGGCCGAGGCGAGAATGGTCGGACAGTCGAGGTGTGGGCGCGATAAAGGCCCGTAACGTGAGGAGCGTGGCCCGCCGGCCCCGGAGAGCGACACGAATCCGGGGCGCCCGGGCGGCCGCAGACCGAGCCGTCCGTTACGGAAAGGGACCACTTCCGTGTCCGCCAAGACCCGCATCGCCGCCGCCACCGTCCTCGCCGCAGCCGTCGGCGCAGTGGCCTGGCCCACGGCGAGCGCGTTCGCCGCGGACCCGCGCATCCACGCCGGCACGGACGGCGGCGCCGCCCCCACCGGCCGCACCGTCGTCGTCCAGCAGGTCCAGCTGCCCGACGGCAGCCGCGCCCGGCTGACCTCCGGCGAGCGCGGCACCACCGTCACCGTGAGCAAGCACGGCCGGCAGCGCCACACCTTCGACGCCGCCCGCCCCACGGCCGACCTCGACCGGCTCCACCTGCGCATCCTCGGCGGCCACACGCAAAAGCCCACCCTGCGCGCCTCCCTCGACGGCACCGGCCTGACCAACTACTACGACTTCGCCTCCGGCAAGCTGCGGCACACCCCCGACGGGGCCGAGGGCGCGACGGTCACGGGCAGCGGTGCCGGCCACGACAAGGGCGGCAAGGGCGACCAGCGCGCCGCGGCCGCCCAGGGCGTGGTCACCACCGTGCGCAACGGCCCCGCCGAGGACCGCGACCACCGGCCCACGCCCCCTGCGCGCACTCTCCACGCCGCCTCCAGCAACCCCGTCAAGCGCGTCGTCGAGGCCGGCGAGGTCATCAAGGGCCGCCACGACATCGGCACCCCCGCCCTCGCGGGCGGCGCCGGGCTGCTCGCCCTCGGCGGCGGCGCCTACGGCATGCGGCGCCTCGCCGCCCGCCGCGCCACGCGCACCGGCGCCTGACCCGCGGTTGCGGCGGCCCCGCGCCCCCGCTGACATGGAAGGGCGGAGGACCCACCGGCCCGTCACCCGTACACAGCAGGCCCCGTACGGCCGGCACAGCGCAAGGAACGAGTATGGCGATCACCGTGGTCATCGCGGACGACCAGGAGATGGTCCGCACCGGCTTCCGCATGATCCTGGAGAGCCAGCCCGACATCGAGGTCGTCGCCGACGTCGTGGACGGCGAGTCCGCCCTCGCCGCCGTCGAGCAGCACGAACCCGACGTGCTCCTCCTCGACATCCGCATGCCCAAGCTCGACGGCCTGGAGGTCACCCGCCGCCTCTCCGAGCGGGCCGCCGCCCGCCCTGAACTCGGCCGCCGCCCCCGCATCGTCATCGTCACCACCTTCGACCTCGACGAGTACGTGCACACCGCGCTGCGCAACGGCGCCTCCGGCTTCCTGCTCAAGGACGCGAGCCCCGCCATGCTCGTCGAGGCCGTGCACGCCGCCGCCGTCGGCGACTCCCTCATCTCGCCGGCGATCACCGTCCGCCTCCTGCGCGACATGGCCCCCGCCGGCCCGGCGGGCTCCGCCAGGACCCCCGCCGAGCCGCTCACCGACCGCGAGGCGGACGTGGTGCGCTGCCTGGCCCGCGGCGCCACCAACGCCGAGATCGCCGCCGAGCTCTTCGTCTCGCTGTCCACGGTCAAGACCCACCTGGCCAACGTGCAGCTGAAGCTCGACGCCCGTAACCGCGTCGAGATCGCGGCATGGGCCTGGGAGAGCGGACTGGCCACGGGCAGCGCATGAACAGAGTGGCCGGGTGGGCCGCCCGGCACCCCCGCCGCGCCGCCGTCGCGAAAGCCGGCCTCGCGGTCGCCCTGCTGTGCCTCGTCGTCTCCGAGAGCATCGTCCTGGCCCGGCAGCCCAGCCGCCCCCACGCCATGGTCCTGGCCTCCGGCATCGCCGTCTGCCTGTGCGCCGTCCCCTACAAGTGGATCCCCCTCACCGTCCGCGCCTCCGTCGCCGTCGCCGTGTCCTGGAGCACCAGCCTCATCCTGATGACGGGACAGCACCCGCAGACCGTGTGGGGCATGGGCGAGGCCATCGCCCTGCTCGCCCTCCTCACCTCCGTCCTCCAGACCGCCTCCCCGCGCGCCGCCGCGATCCTCGGCCCCCTGCTCGCCCTCGCCTGCCTCGCCGCCCCCATGCGCGACCTCGACCCCGGGCCCTTCACCGCCGTCTTCTGCGCCCTCACCGTCGTCGTCGCCGTCTACTCGGTGCTGCTGCGCAACCAGTCCGGGCAGCGCGTCCGCGACCTCGCCGCCGTCCGCACCGCCGAGCGCCTCGAACTCGCCCGCGAACTCCACGACCTCGTCGCCCACCACGTCACCGGCATCGTCGTCCAGGCCCAGGCCGCCCGCTTCACCGCCCTCGACGGGCCCGCGGCGGCGGCCGCCTTCGAACGCATCGAGCTCTCGGCCGGCGAATCCCTCAGCGCCATGCGGCGCCTGGTGGGCATCCTGCGCGAAGGCGACGCCGAGACCGAACCCGTCGCCGGCCTGCCGGAGGTCCGCTCCCTCACCGAGGCCTTCGCCCGCACCGGGCCGCCCGTCACCCTCTACATCGAGAAGGGGATGGAGACGTGGATCCCCGCCGAGGTCGCCGCCGGCGTCCACCGCGTCGTCCGCGAGGCCCTCACCAACATCCGCAAACACGCCGCCGACGCCACGGCCGTACGGATCGGCGTCCGCGGGGTCCCGGCCGGCGTCGAGCTGCGCATCGCCGACGACGGCAAGCACGCGGCCGTCCTCTCCGACAAGGCCCGCGGCGGCGGCTTCGGACTCGTCGGCCTCAGCGAACGGGCCAAGGCCATGGGCGGCATCCTGCGCGCGGGACCCGCGCCGGAGGGCGGCTGGGAGGTCACGGCGCTCTTCCCCGCGGACCGCAGGCGGTAGGGGCGGGGCCGGGCCGGCGCGGGCCCGCACCGGCCCGGCCCCGCCTGCGGGCGGCCTAGAGCCACTGCCCGTAGCAGAGGCAGAAGGGGTGCCCGGCGGGGTCGTTGAACACCCGGAACCCCTTCTGCTTGCCCCCGCTGTCGTGCAGGAACGTCGCACCCAGCCCGATCACCTCACGCTGCGCCCGCTCCACGTCCTCGATCGTGTCGACCTCGAAGTCCAGGTGGAACTGCTGCGGGTGCTCCGGGTCCGGCCAGCGCGGCGGGCGGTGGTCCTTCGCCTCCTGGAAGGCGATCCGCTCGCCCGAGGGGGACGTCAGCCACACCCACGACGGGTCGGAGGCGTCCACCTCCCAGTCCAGGATCCCGGCGTAGAAACCGGCCAGAGCGGCCGGGTCCGGGCAGTCGATCACGGGATACATCAGTTTTGCGATCATGGAACGATCCTGCCTCCTCCCGGACAGGAGTCCAAGAGCCGCCGCACTTTTGTCCATGGGCGCCGCGGCCCCCGCCCTCCACTGTGTGGCCGTGACCACCGGTACGGAGGAGGAACGCGGCGTGGACACCGACCCCGGGGCGCGGCAGCAGCCCCCGCACAGGCCGCAGGCGCACGAGACGTACGAACCGTGCGAGCCGTACAGCTCGCACGACGGCAGCGCAGCGCCCACCCGGCGTGCCGTGGTCACGACCGGCGCCCTCGCGGGAATCGCGGGCATCGCCGGAATCACCGGAATCGCAGGCCTGGCGGCGGCCGGAGCCGCCGGTCCGACCGGGCTCGCCGGGACGGCCCAGGCCGCCACCCCCGCCGCGTCCGCCGAAGCCGTCCTGCGCTCCGCCGACCTCGACGTACGCGTCGACACCGGCTTCCCCCGCATCCTCTCCTACACCCACCGCCCCACCGGAGACGTCGTCCACGCCCAGGAGGACCCCGTCACCACCCTGCTCGTGAACGAGGAGGAACACACCCCCCACGTCACCTCCACCGTCCACGACGACCGCGCCGCCTACGTCCTCACCCTCCCCGGAGGCACCCGCATCGACGCCGAGATCCACGTCGACGGCCTCCTCGTCCACTGGCGCATCACCCGCATCGCCGACACCCCCGCCCTGCGCGTGGGCACCTTGCGCATCCCCGGCCTGGCCCTGCTCAGCGTCCGCAGCAGCCGGCCGGGCGGCGCCCTCCTCGCCGCCCGCATCCAGCTCGACAAGGCCAAGAGTGGCGACACCCTCGTCCGCCCCGGCCCGGACACGCCCGCCGACGAGGCGCCCATCGGCTGCGCCTACGCCGTCGTCAGCACCGGCCGGCTCGCCGCCGCCGTCGACACCAACACCGTCCAGGACCGGCCCGACGCCGCCACGGCCTGGGAGAACGGCCGCCTCCGGCACCAGACCCTCACCCGCCCCGGCCACACCAAGACCGAGCTCACCTGCGGCCAGTGGACCCACCGCGCCGCGGGAGCCGCCCTCACCGACACCGAACCCCTGCCCCGCGCCACCGTCGTCCTCACCCCCGACCGCAACGGCGACGGCGACGCCGACTGGCAGGACGGGGCCATCGCCCTGCGCGAGATCACCACCGAGCCCCTCGGGGCCGGCGAACAGCACCTGCGCGTCGTCCCCCACATCGCGTTCAACTTCGCGAGCCAGGCCACCAACCCTTTCCTCGCCACCCTCGACAACGTCAAGCGCATCGCCCTGGCCACGGACGGACTGCGGCAGTTCACCCTCCTCAAGGGCTACCAGTCCGAAGGCCACGACTCGGCCCACCCCGACTACGGCGGCAACTACAACACCCGCGCCGGCGGCCTCGCCGACCTCAACACCCTCCTGCGCGCCGGAAAGCGCTGGAACAGCGACTTCGCCGTGCACGTCAACGCCACCGAGTCCTACCCCGTGGCCCACGCCTTCTCCGAGACCCTCGTCGACAAGAACGACAGACAGTGGGACTGGCTCGACCAGTCGTACAAGATCGACGCCCGCCGCGACCTGCTCTCCGGCGACGTCGTCCGCCGCTTCCGGCAGCTGCGCGACGAGACCGACCCCGCCCTGACCACCCTCTACATCGACGTCTTCCGCGAATCCGGCTGGACCTCCGACCGGCTCCAGCGCGCCCTGCGCGAGCAGGGCTGGCAGATCACCAGCGAATGGGGCCACGGCCTGGAGCGCTCCAGCCTCTGGTCGCACTGGGCGAGCGAGACCGACTACGGGCCCGACACCTCGCGCGGCATCAACTCCCGCCTCATCCGCTTCGTCCACCACCACCGCAAGGACGTCTTCGCCGACAAATGGCCGCTCCTCGGCACCGCGAAGCTCGGCACGTTCGAGGGCTGGCAGGGCAAGACCGACTGGGAGGCCTTCCACCGCCTGCTGTGGACCGAGAACCTCCCCGCCAAATACCTGCAGGCGCGCCCCGTCCGCACCTGGGGCGAGCACGAGATCACCTTCGAGGGGCCGGAGCGCACCGCCGTGAGCGACGCCGACGGCACGCGCACCATCACCACCGACGGGCGCACGGTCTACCGCGGCGGCACCTACCTCCTGCCCTGGGAGCCGCGCGAGGCCCGCGACCCCGCCAAGCTCTACCACTACAACCCGCAGGGCGGCACCACCCGCTGGCGCCTGCCGCTCGGCTGGGCGCGGCGGCGCACCGTCGTCCTCCACCGGCTCACCGACCAAGGCCGCGCCGACGCCCTTGCCCTGCCCGTCCGCAGCGGCGAAGTCACCATCGAGGCCGCGGCCGGGCAGCCCTACGTCCTCACCCGCGGCCACGGCCGGTCACCGCAGCCCGCCTGGGGCGAGGGCACGCCCGTGTACGACCCCGGCTTCCACTCCGGCGGCCTCGGGGGATGGCAGGTCACCGGACCCGCGGGGGTCGAGCGCAGCGCCCTGGGCGACTGGGAACTCGTCGTACGCGCCGGGGCAGCAGCCACGGTGGGCCAGCGGCTCGCCCGGCTCGCGCCCGGCACCTACGCGGCGTCCGTCCAGGTCGAAGTCGGCGACACCGCGGGGGAGCGGCGCCGGGCCGGCCTGGAAGTCCGTACCGCCGACGGCATCACGGCCGCCAACTGGACGGACACCTCCACCGCCGTCAATTACGTGGGCGCCGACCGCAAGCACGGCACCCGCTTCCAGCGCATGTTCACCCGGTTCACCGTGCCGCCGGGCGGCGGCCCCGTCACCCTCACCCTGACCGTCGCCGAGGGCGGCGCGCGCGTCCGCTTCGACGCGCTGCGCGTCGTCCCCGCGGGCACCCCGGCCGGGCGCGCCGGCGCGCTCGTCTTCGAGGACTTCGAGCACGTCCCCCAGGGGTGGGGCCCCTTCGTCAAGGGCGACGCGGGCGGCGCCACCGACCCGCGCACCCACATCGCCCAGCGGCACGCGCCCTTCACCCAGCGCGGCTGGAACGGCAAGGCCGTCGACGACGTCATCGACGGCACCCAGTCCCTCAAATCGCGCGGCGAGAACACCGGCGTCGTCTACCGCACCGTGCCGCACACCGTCCGCTTCCGGCCCGGGCACCGCTACCGCGTCTCCTTCCGCTACGAGAACGAGGCCGCCGGGCAGTACGCCTGGATCACCGCCGCCGACACGCCGGAGCCCCGCGAACTGCAGCGCACCCCGCTGCCCGCCGCCCACGCGCCCGCCACGCACACGTACGAGTTCACCGCGCCGGAAGCGGGGGCGGGGGAGGCGTGGGTGGGGCTGCGCAAGACGGGCGGCAGCGGCACGGCGGAGTTCGTCCTCGACGGGTTCACGGTGTACGAGGCGGACAGGGCGGACGAGGCGGATGGGGGTGCCGCCGCCCCCTGGTGAAAGCCCGCCGCCATACGCGAAGATCGGCACACGGGGCCGACACCGCGGGAGGCCGGGACCCATGTACCAGACATGGATGCGCTACTTCACCCCCGGCCCCGTCCACCACCGCCTCGGCCTCGTCTGCCTCGGCGTCGGCCTGCAACACGGAGCGCTCCCCGCCGTCGGCCCCCGCACCCTCGACCACCACGTCGCCGTCGTCGTCCACGCCGGCACCGGCTGGCTGCGCACACCCGACGGGCACACCCGCACCGTCACCGGGCCCGCGCTCCTGTGGCTCGCCCCCGGAATCCCCCACCACTACGGGGCCGCGGACGGCACCGGCTGGGACGAGAGCTTCGTCGACTTCACCGGCCCCGCCGTCACCGCCTACACGGAACTGGGCTGCATCGAACCCCACCGGCCCCTCGTCCCCCTCACGGACACCACCGCCGTGCGCGCCGTCGTCCACCGCATCGCCCGCGCCGCCCGCCGCGCCAATCCGCTCCTGGAACTCGAGACCTCCGCCGCCGTCCACGAACTGCTCGTCGCCCTGCGCCGGGCGCGCGCCGACACCACACACGGCGGAGAACCGATACTGCAGGCCCTCGCCCGGGACGCCTTCCTGCCCCTGACCGTCACCCAGCACGCCGCCCGGCACGGCATGACCACCGCCGAACTGCGCGTCGCCGTCCGCCGCGGCGCCGGCTGCAGCCCCAAGGACTACCTCCTCGGCATCCGCCTCGGCCACGCCAAGGAACTCCTCGCCGCCACCGAACTGCCCGTCGCCGCCGTGGCCCGCCGCGTCGGCTACACCGACCCCGCCTACTTCAGCCGCCTCTTCACCCGCCGCGTCGGCACCGCGCCCGTCCGCTTCCGCGCCCGCCAGGAGCGCACCGTGCCCGGCGGCTGGAGCGCGCGCATCCCCGACCCGGACCACCCACCGGTGATCGCACCCCGCCCCTCCGCATAGGCTCGGTGACCATGAGCAACAGTTCCATGGACGAGTCCGTACGGGCCGAGCTGGGCCGGCTGCGCGACAGCATCGACAACATCGACGCAGCGGTGATCCACATGCTCGCCGAGCGCTTCAAGGCCACCCAGCAGGTCGGCCACCTCAAGGCCGCCCACAAACTGCCCCCCGCCGACCCGGCCCGCGAGGCCCGCCAGATCGCCCGCCTCCGCGAACTGGCCGAGAACGCCAAACTCGACCCCGCGTTCGCCGAGAAGTTCCTGAACTTCATCATCGCCGAGGTCATCCGCCACCACGAAACGATCGCCCGCACGTAACCCTCCCAGCGGGGCCGCCCCACACGGCGCCCCGGTAAGCCGGGAGGCCGCGTCCCGGCGGCACCGCACCGCCCTGCGGGCCGCCCCGGCACCGCGGGCGTCCGCCGCGGGGAGAGCCTCCGCGGGCCGCGCGCAGACGGGCCTAGGGGGCGGCCCGCGTTTCTTTTCCGCCGCGGCGGTGCTCAGCCGGGACGGTGCGTGCCGGCGGTGCCGTACTGCCTTGCGGGCCGTCCCGGCACCGCCGCGGTGGGTGAGAGCCGCGGGCCGCGCGCGGACGGGCCTGGGATCAGCCCGCGCCTTTCTTTCCGCCGCGGCGGTGCTCAGCCGGGGCGACGCGTCCCGGCGGTGCCGTACTGCCTCGCAGGCCGCCCCGGCACCGCCGGTGTCCGCCGTGGGGGTTGCTCACCGCCGCGGCGGGGGAGAGCCGCGGGCCGCGCGCAGACGGGCCTAGGGGGCGGCCCGCGTTTCTTTTCCGCCGCGGCGGTGCTCAGCCGGGGCGGTGCGTGCCGGCGGTGCCGTACTGCCTTGCGGGCCGTCCCGGGCTGCCGGTGTCCGCCGTGGGGGTGGCTCACTGCTGCGGCGGGGAGAGCCGCGGGCCGCGCGCGGACGGGCCTGGGATCAGCCCGCGCCTTTCTTTCCGCCGCGGCGGTGCTCAGCCGGGACGGTGCGTGTCGGCGGTGCCGTACCGCCCTGCAGGCCGCCCCGGCACCGCCGGCTTCCGTGGCGGGGGAGACCCCCGGGTGATGCGCTCGCATCGGACCGCACCCCGAACCGCCCAAAACCCGCTTCGGCACAGCGCCGGCGATACGGCAGCATGAGGCCCATGCCCGTACTCACACGCGATGAAGCCCAGGCCCGCGCCCGTCTCCTCGACGTTCACCGGTACGCCGTCGACCTCGATCTCACCCGTGGTGACGAGCTGTTCGGGTCGACCACCCGCATCCACTTCACCGCGCGCCACGCGGGCGACACCTTCGTCGAGCTCCGGCCCGCCGCCCTGCACCGCGCCGTCCTCGACGGCCACCCCCTCGACGCGGCCGCCCTCGCCGACAACCGTCTCGCCCTCGCCCTCACGCCCGGCGAGCACGAGCTGCTCATAGAGGCCGACATGCGCTACTCCCGCACGGGCGAGGGCATGCACCGCTTCACCGACCCCGCCGACGGCGAGACCTACGTCTACACCCAGACCTTCATCGACGACGTCCAGCGCGTCTTCGCCGCCTTCGACCAGCCCGACCTCAAGGCGGTCTTCGACGCGACGGTCACCGCCCCGCCCCACTGGACCGTCCTCGGCAACGCCGTCGCCACCCGCACCGCCCTCGCCACCCCCACCACCACCGGCGAGCCGGCCGCAGGCCACTGGCAGCTGGCCACGACCCAGCCGCTCAGCACGTACTTCGTCGCCTTCGCCGCCGGCCCCTGGCACTCCGTACGCACCGAGCACGCCGGCCTGCCCTTCGCCCTGCACTGCCGCCGTTCCCTCGCCCCGCACCTCGACGCCGACGCCGAGGAGCTCCTCGACATCACGCGCCGCTGCTACGACCGCTTCCACGAGATCTTCGACGAGCCGTACCCGTTCGACTCCTACGACCAGGCGTTCGTCCCCGAGTTCAACGCCGGCGCCATGGAGAACCCGGGCCTGGTCACCTTCCGCGACGAGTACATCTTCCGCTCGGCCGTCACCGACACCGAACGCCAGTCCCGCGGCGTGACCATCGCCCACGAGATGGCCCACATGTGGTTCGGTGACCTCGTCACCCTCCGCTGGTGGGACGACATCTGGCTGAACGAGTCCTTCGCCGAGTACATGGGCTACCAGGTCCTCGCGGAAGCGACCCGCTTCGACGGCGCCTGGACCGACTTCGCCTGCGCCCGCAAGGGCTGGGGCTACGACGCCGACCAGCGCCCCTCCACCCACCCCGTCGCCCCCGACCCCGACGCCGTCCCGGACACCGCCTCCGCGCTGCTGAACTTCGACGGCATCTCCTACGCCAAGGGCGCCTCCGCCCTGCGCCAGCTCGTCGCCTGGCTCGGCGAGAAGGCCTTCCTCGCCGGCATCAACGACCACTTCGCCCGCCACCGCTTCGGCAACGCCGCCCTCGCCGACTTCCTCGACTCCCTGGCCCGCCACACCGACCGCGACGTCCACGCCTGGGCCGACCGCTGGCTGCGCACCAGCGGCGTCGACACGCTCACCCCGGCGATCGGCGAGGCCGAAGGCTACTGGCACCTCACCGTCGACCGGGACGGCACCCGCCCCCACCGCATCGCCGCCGGCGCCTACGACCGCGACCCCGCCGACCCCGCCCGCCTGGTCCTCCGCGACCGCTTCGAGCTGGACGTACCGCAGGGAAGGGACGTCAAGGTCCTCCCCGGCACCCGCCCCGACCTGCTCCTGCTCAACGACGGCGACCTCACCTACGCCAAGGTCCGCCTCGACCCCGCCTCCTGGCGGACCGCCCTCGGCTCGCTGTCGGCACTGCCCGACCCCCTCACCCGCGCCGTCCTGTGGAACGCCGCCCGCGACATGGTCCGCGACGGCGAACTCGCCCCCGCCGGCTACCTCGACGCCGCCCGCACCCACCTGCCCCGCGAGAGCGACGTCGCCCTCACCCGGGCCGTCCTCGCCTTCGCCCGCGGCCAGATCGCCGACCGCTACCTCGCCCCGGCCGACCGCCCCGCCGCCCTGGAGGGCCTCACCGCCCTCGCCCAGGACCTCCTCGACCGCACCCGCGACCACGAAGAGGGCAGCGCCGCCCAGGGCCTGCGCCTGACCGCCGTCCGCACCCTCATCGACAGCGCCACCACCCCGGACACCCTCGACGCCTGGCTCCGCGACGGCACCGTCCCCGGCGGCCCCGCCCTCGACCCCGAACTGCGCTGGCGCGCCCTCGCCCGCCTCGCCGTCCTCGGCGCCACCACCGCCGAAGCCGTCGACGCCGAGCTCGCCCGCGACCCCAGCGCCACCGGACAGGAAGGCGCCGCCCGCTGCAAGGCCGCCCTCCCCGACCCGGCGGCCAAGGAAGCCGCCTGGCGGGCCATGTACGACCCCGAGCACCACCCGGAGCTCTCCAACTACCTCTTCACCGCCACCGCCGAAGGCTTCTGGCAGCCCGAGCAGCTCGATCTCACCCGCCCCTACCTCGACCGCTACCACCCCGCCGCCGTCGCCCTCGCCGCCCGCCGCGGCCCCGCCCTGGCCGCGGCCGCCGGCACCGCCGGCTTCCCCCGGCCCCACGTCGAGCAGCACACCCTCGACCTCGGCGAAGCGTGCCTGCGCACCACCGGCCCGACCCCGGCCCTGCGCCGCCGTCTCGACGACCAGCTCGACGACCTGCGCCGCGCCCTGCGCATCAGGGAAAGCCTGGGGTAACCCGCGCGCTGGGGTAACCCGCTCGGGAAAACCCGGAGAACGCCGAAGGCTCCGCACCCGGAAAGGGTGCGGAGCCTTCGGCGTCCGAGATGGGTCCCGGCGGCAGCCGCCGGTTGCGGCCCGCCGCTGTCAGCCGCGCGACTCGCGGGCGGCGTCGGAGGCCTGCGCGGTGCGCAGCTCCTCCAGGAAGCGGTCCACCGTGCCGTTGTCACGAGCGGACTGGGCGACGTCCTCGCCGACGATGCGGCCGGCCAGCTCCGTGGCCAGCACGCCGACCTGCTCGCGCAGCTCGGCCTCGGCCACCGCACGCTCGGCGTCGATCACCGCGTGACCCGCGGAGATGATCTCCTCGCGCTGGCGCTGGCCCTCGGCACGCAGCTCGGCGACGATCGCCGTGCCCTGCTCGAGCGACTCCTGGCGCAGGCGTGCGGCCTCGTGCCGGGCCTCGGCCAGCAGCTCCTGGTACTCGGCGTGGACGCGCGCGGCCTCCGCGCGGATCTCCTCCGCCTCGTCGAAGCGGCCTTCGGTGGCCTTCTCACGCTCGTTGAGGACCTTGTTGATCCGGGGCAGCAGCACCTTCGCCATCACGGCGAAGACGATGAAGAACAGCACGGCGCCGAGCACGAGCGGCGCGGGCTCGGGCTTGAGCGGCCCTACGTCGAGAGCGAGAAAGTTCATGGCCATGGGGTGCAGATTAGTCGACGGAACGGGGTGCGTCCGCCCCGGACCCCATTAGCAGACACATCTCACCCCCGTTGCGCCGCCGTACCACCATCGAGCGAACCCCGCCCCTCTGCCGGTCACCGAACGTGCGCTCCACGTAACTTGTTGCAGTTGCCGCTCGTCACAGCCCGGTCCGACACCACAGCACGCGCTCGAAGTCAACCCAAAAGGGGCAAAGTCAGATGCCTGCGCCCGCCGGCCCCACCGTCGCCTCCCCCCACGACGCCGCAGACCGCACCCCCGCCC
>NZ_JBPQTS010000029.1:0-52786 GCF_051386455.1 Streptomyces sp. URMC 124 | reverse complement strand
CGAGGGGACCGGTGGCGGGGACGGGCCCCGGCCGGGGCGGGGGTGCCGGGGCACGGTGCGCCCGTGCGCCCCCGTGCTCAGACGGCCATGCCGTAGACGATGGTGAAGAGGGTGCCCAGCGAGCCGATGATGAAGACGCCGGTGAGCCCGGCGACGATCAGACCCTTGCCCTGCTCCGCGCTGAAGGTGTCGCGCAGGGCGGTCGCGCCGATCCGCTGCTTCGCCGCGCCCCAGATCGCGATGGCGAGGCACAACAGGATCGCCACGGCCATGATGACCTCGATCATCACGCGAGCCTCGTTGCCCAGGCTACCGAACGGCCCCCAGTTGGGGGCGATTCCGCCAATAATGGTGTTGATGTCGCCCTTGCCGGCCGCCAAAAACATGTGTAACTCACCGCCCCTAATGGGTTGTTGTCATCGCCCTCACCGCTGGGCAAAGGTCGGGACCTATCTTCGCCGAAGATCCCGCCCCAGCATGTCGACTTGGCGGCATTTCTTGGCGGAACTCGTACGCATGCTCCCCGTAGGCCTCTGACCTGCGACGCAAGGCGATGTCAGTGGGTACTCCTAAGGTGACTCTGTGTATCACGGGTGTCGGCGGCGGGCAATCGTCGGCGGAGCGGGGGAGCGTGGGGATGTTCGGACGACTGTGTGTTCGGTCGGTACGCTGTCCCGAGCGCCGCCCGGGTGCGGATCGCACCTCGGGGCCGTCGGGCCGGCTCGCGCGCTACGGGGGCATCGAGATCAAGGGTGGTACGGGTGCTGGTTGCCGATCGCTACCGGCTGGAGGAGCTGCTCGGCCGCGGTGGCATGGGCGAAGTCTGGCAGGCGCAGGACGAGGTGCTGGGCCGTCAGGTGGCCGTGAAGCTGCTGCTGGGCGACGACGGCGACGAATCCGCCGCCTCCCGCTTCCGGCTCGAGGCGCAGACCGCCGCGCGCCTGAATCATCCTCAGGTCGTCGCCGTCTACGACTTCGGCTCCTGGGACGGGCGCTTCTATCTGGTGATGGAGCTGGTCAGGGGGCCCAGCCTGGCGCAGGAGCTGTCCTCGCGCGGCCCGCTCGCCCCGCGCCGCGTGGCCCGCATCGCCGCGCAGTCCGCGGCCGGCCTGGCCGCGGCGCACCGCCAGGGCGTCGTCCACCGGGACATCAAGCCGGGCAATCTGATGCTCGACGCCGACGACACCCTGAAGATCGGCGACTTCGGCATCGCCCGCTTCGTGGACGAGACCTCCGCCGCGTTGACGCGCGTCGGCCAGATCGTCGGCACGAGCACCTACCTCGCCCCGGAGCGGGCCCTGGGCCGCGTCGCGGGTCCCGCCTCGGACGTCTATTCCCTGGGCTGTGTGCTCTACCAGCTCCTGGCCGGCCAGCCGCCCTTCTGGGCGGACAGCCCCACCGCCCTGCTCTACCTCCACGTGGACGCGCCGCCCGTGCCGCCCCGTCAGCACCGGGCCGACCTGCCGGCCGCCTTCGAGGCGTATCTGCTGCGGATGCTCGCCAAGAAGCCGGAGGACCGGCCGTCGGCCCAGGAGGTGGCCGACTGGTTCGCCGGGCCTTCGTGGGAGGAGCCGCCCCGGCCCGTGCGGACGCCGATGCCGGCCCCCGCGTCGGCTCCCGCGCCCGCGCCCGCAGCTTCGCCCGGTGGGCTGGGCGCGCCCGGCGGCGCGGGAGCGCCGCCCATGCCCTCGGCGCAGCCTTCCGTGCCGCGCGGCGCGCCCGCGGCCGGCCCCTCACCCCACGGCATGCCGCCCCGGGGGCCGATGCCTCCTCCTTCGCCCGCCGTTCCGGTGCCGGGTCACCGCCGGAGCTCCGGCGGCGGCAGGGGCCCCCGCGGCGCGGGCGCCCGGGCCTCCCGGGCCACGGGCATACGCAATCCCAAGGTGCTGCTCAGCGCCGTGGCCGGCGTCGTGGCGTTCCTGGTGGCGGCGTTGATCGGCGCGTCCTTGTTCGGCGGCTCGGGCGGCGGCACGGGCTCGCAGCGGCCCGAGGCCCAGCCGTCGGAGTCGGCGGAGCGCGCGCCGGGCGGGGAGCCCGCGCCGCCGAAGGTCGTGCCCGCCGAGGCGGTGCCGCCGTCGGCCCGGCCGTCGCCTTCCGGCTCCCGCAAGCCGAAGAAGGAGCGCAGCAAGAAGTCGTCCAAGGACAGCAGCAAGGACGACAAAGACGGCAAGGACTCCGGCGAAGACGACGACTGAGCCCGGCTCGCCGGCGGCCGGAGTCACCCGGCGGCGGCTGCCCTCACGGCCCGGCGACGTCCTCCACGAAGTGGTCGAACTCCCCGGCCCTGACCCCCAGGACGAAGGCGTCCCACTTGGCGGCGGTGGTCGTCACCACGGTGCCGGGTTCGGTGTTCGTCCGCAGGTGGACGTTGCCGTCGTCACCGAAGGCGATCTCCAGGTACTCGGTCTCGTCGCCCTCGGTCACCGGAATCCAGTTGAGCTCCGCCATCGGCCCTCCTCGTCACTCCCGTCACGGTCTCACGGTAGCGCGTCCCCCGTGACCGGGCGTGGTCTGCACGCTCGTTGACGGATCGATAGAAATTGCGGATACGCATCGGGTCGTTGGGGGAGGATGGCGGGGTGCGGAAGCTCTGGGTGGCCATGGGTGTGGGCATCGCGATGTGCCTGTGTTTCATCGGGCTGCTCGTGATCGGCGTGTACACCGCGGCGTCCCATCTGCTCGGGGGCGGCGGCGGAGGCGGTTCCGTGGGGCTGGCCAAGGGCGCCGTGCCGGATCAGTACCAGAGCCTGGTGACGAAGTGGGGCAGTCTCTGCCCCGCGTTGAACCCGGCGATCCTGGCGGCGCAGATCTATTCGGAGAGCGGCTGGAACCCCAAGGCCGTGAGCCCGGCGGACGCGCGCGGGATAGCCCAGTTCATCCCGGGCACGTGGGACGCCCACGCCATCGACGCCAACAACGACGGCCGGAAGGACATCTGGGACCCGCAGGACGCCATTCCCTCGGCGGCCGTCTACGACTGCGAGCTCTCGAAGTACGTCAAGGACGTCCCCGGCGACCTCTCGGACAACATGCTCGCGTCGTACAACGCCGGTTCGTACGCGGTGATCCGGCACCGGGGCATCCCGCCCTACCGCGAGACGCAGGGGTACGTCCGTTCCATCCGCACGCTGGAGAAGAGCTTCGCCCGGCCCGTCGGCAGGGTCGCGCCCTCACAGCAGGCCGCCGGGGCGATCTACTACGCCCAGGAGAAGCTCGGCACGCCCTACTTGTGGGGCGGCGACGGCACCAAGGAGGACAACGGCCGCTTCGACTGCTCGGGCCTGACCAAGGCGGCCTACGAATCGGTGGGCATCACCTTGCCCCGCGTGGCCAACGACCAGTGGAACGCGGGCCCGCACCCCAAGCGGAATGAGCTCCTCCCAGGTGACCTCGTGTTCTTCGCCAACGACCTGAAGGACCCGCGCTCCATCCACCACGTGGGGATCTACGTGGGCGGGGGGCAGATGATCAACGCCCCTTACACGGGGGCCGTGATCCGCTTTGACAAGATCGACATGCCGGACTACATCGGGGCGACCCGGGTCACCCAGGATGGCGCGAAAGCATTGCCCGCGGCCAACGCCGCATGAACGCTCCAGGACGAACTGCGACGATGGGTCACCCTTCCATAACGTCCTGGTGATCATTGGGAGAAGAGTGGAACGCCCGGCCGGAGTGGGGCGTTCCATGAGAGTGGGAAAGCAGCGCCACTGGGCGGGGGCTACAGCGACGCACGGACCACGGGGGTCGGCAGCTGGACGTAGCGACAGGCGACAGATAAGGGGCCACGGCACATGGCTGGACTCGCGATGGGGTACCCCATGACGGAGGCCAGGGGCAGCTCGAACCCCGACACCAGCACGCTGTACGACATCAACGGCCTCGCCAAGGACGCGCCCGGCTGGCTCGACCGCACGGTGGAGTTCATCGGCGAGTACGGGATCATCCTCGGCCTCGGCGTCCTCATGCTCTTCGCCTGGTGGAGCATGCGCCGCCGGCCGGACGCCCCGGCCGCCGTCGCGGCGCTGCTCTGGGCGCCGCTCGCCGCCGGCATCGCCCTCCTCGTCAACATCCCGATCCGCGGCTTCGTCAAGCGGCCCCGGCCCTTCCTGGACCACACGGGACTGGAAGTGCTGGTCAAGGGCAAGACGGACTACTCCTTCGTCAGCGACCACGCGACGCTGACGATGGCGATCGGTGTGGCCCTCTTCGTCGCCCACCGCAAGTACGGCCTGATCGGAATCGGCCTCGCCCTCCTCGAAGGCTTCTGCCGCGTCTACATGGGCGTGCACTATCCGACGGACGTGATCGGCGGGCTCGCCCTGGGCACGGCCGTCGCCCTGCTCCTCGCGCCGCTGGCCATGATGCTGCTGACGCCGCTCACGCGCGGGGTCGCGCGGTCGCGCGCGGCCCGGCTCGTCCGCTCGGACCGGCCGCTCGCGGCGCCCCTCGCGGCGGCGGAGACCCCGGTCCCCGGAACCGCCGACTCCGAGCGCGGCCTGCCCCGGCACCGCGACAACGACCTCGCGGCCTAGCGCCCGCGCCTCGCCGGCGGCTCACGGGGTACGCACTCGGTGCGGGTGCTCCCGGTTCCGCCGGTCCGTCGCCGTCGTGGCTGCGCGCCGCGGCGGCGGTTTTTTGTTGCGCCGCAACGGGTCGGTCGAGCCGGGTCGCCCCAGTATCGGGACCGGGAGCCGGCGTCGGCTCACAGCGCCTGAGGGAAGTCGAACAGGCGGTTCGGGTCGTACTGCTGCTTGAGTTTGGTCAGGCGGCCCTCCGCGCCGCCGTAGTACGCCGTGCGCCAGTCCTTCAGGCTCGCGTCCGCGTAGTTCTGGTAGGCGGCGCCCGAGGCGTGCCGGCGCATCGCGGCGTGCGTGCCGTCCAGCCAGGACGTCTGGGCGCTGCCGGAGCCGTTCGCGGCCCAGTGGGTCAGGTACTGGGCGAGGAAGCGCGAACGGCGGTGGACGAAGGCCGTGGCCAGCGGCTGGACGCGGTTGACCGCGCCGCCCAGCGCCGTCAGCTGGACCGAGACGCCACCGCTGCCGCCCCCTCGGGCGAAACGTTCCACCTGGCCGGTGAGGGCCTGCAGGCCCGCCGCGTTCAGCGAGCGGTCGTAGAAGTCGGAGCGCGCCGCGTACGTCTCGCGCTCCAGCGTCCCGGCCGTCTCGCGGCCGGGCGTGCGCCCCGGGAGGTGGCACTGCGCCTGGGACCTGTCGGAGCAGCCCGCGTACGCGCGCACCATGTCGAGGTGGGCGCGGCGGCGCAGCCGTACGCCGTTGGACGGGCTGCCGCCGACCTTGCTCACCAGCAGGTCGAGGGCGTTCTCGAGGTCGCCGTGGGTGCCCAGGGAGTACGCGGAGACGGAGATGCGCGGGGTGCCGCCCGCGGCGGCGGACAGGTCGCAGGAGGACCAGATCTCGTCGGGCCGGCTCGGCCCCCACTCCTGCCAGGCGCGGATGACGTCCGCGGCCCGCGCCCAGGGCCAGGAGACGTAGCCGGTGACGCCGTCGGCCGCCTCGCGCGTGCGGAAGCGGAGCTCGGTGACCACGCCGAAGTTGCCGTTGCCGGCGCCGCGCAGGGCCCAGAAGAGGTCGGCGTTGCGCTCGGCGCTTACGTCGAGGACCTTGCCGTCGGCGGTGACGAGGGTGGCGCCGGTGAGGCTGTCGCAGGTCAGCCCGTACGCGCGGGAGGTGACGCCGTGCCCGCCGCCGAGGGCGAGGCCGGAGATGCCGACCGTCGGGCAGGAGCCGGAGGGGAGGGTGACGCCGTGTCCGGCGAGCCCGGTCTGGACGTCGATGAGCTTGGCGCCCGCGCCGATCACGGCGGAGCGCGAGTCCGGGGTGCGGACGGTCTTCAGCCGGGAGACGTCGACCACGAGCCGGTCGGTGCCGCTGGACCAGCCGGCGTAGCTGTGTCCGCCGTTGCGTATGGATATGAGGGTGCTGTAGCGGCGGGCGAAGGCCAGGCACGCGCGGACGTCCTGGACGTTTGCCACGTAGGCGATGCCGGCCGGGCGCAGGCCGTCGAAGCGGGTGTTGTAGAGCTGCCGGGCCGTGGCGTAGTCGGCGTCGCCGGGGCGGACGAGGCCGCCCGAGAGGCCTTTGCCGAGGGCGGCCCAGTCGGCGGCGGCCGGGCGGGGGCGCGGTGCGGCGGGCACGGCCCGGCCCGAGGTGACCATGCCGCCGGGGCGCTCCTGGCCGCTGCTGTCGGTGCAGGAGGCCGCCCAGGTGCCGGCCGCGGCCAGCCCGGCGCCGGCGGTCAGCAGCTTCCGCCTGGCCGGGAACCCGCGTGCGCCGCCCGGCCGTGCGCCGTCGCCCACCCGGGCGTCGCCCATCCGTTCGCCCGCGCCCGTGTTCGTTCCCGCGTTCGTGCGCGCGCCCGTCGCCATGTCCTGCGCGCCCGCACTCGTCCCGTTTTCGTCAACGGACATGCCCGCCCCCGTCACCCGATGTGCTGCCGGTTTCCCCCCGTCGCCCAGACAGATGGCGCGGGGGTGGCGGTGGTTCCGCCTACCCGGGCGGGGCGGGTTCAGGCGTCGGGGAGGGCCGGCCGCTCAGGCTCTGCCGGCCTCGGCCTCGTGGCTCGCGGCGTCGTCGCGGGCCAGGGAACGGGCGCGGCGGGCGGGGCCGCGCCAGCCGCACGTACAGCGGGCGGAGCAGAAGGACCCCCGCTCGCTGGTGCTCGTGAGGTGGGCCGCGGACGGCTCCACGGGCAGGCGGTCGGATACGCGGTCGGACACGTGACCACGCTACCGGGCCGTGACGGCCGCGCCCACGCCGTCGTTGGCAGTAACGGGTTCCACAGCGGGTCGGTGGCAGGGGGCTGGCAGGGCATGGTGGCGCGGAGAGAGAGACGCGGGAAAGAAGGACGCGGCGGACGGGTGCGCGGCAGGGGCGCGGCGGCCGGCCGCGCGGCGGCGGCGGGCCTCGTCCTCGGCCTCCTGATGTCCGGCTGCACGCTCCGCGGCCCGGCCGCCGGCGAGGCCCCCGAGCTCCGCGACAGCCTCAAGAGCCTGAGCGGCCAGGCCCGGCAGGCCGGCGACGGCGCCGACCCCGGGCAGGCGCGCGCCGTGGTGCGTGGTGCCGCGCGGACGCTGGCCCGGGCGGGCCGGGCGCTGGTGCGCACGTCCATGGAGACGGTCAGCGGCGGCACGCGGCTGACCATCCACGGCTCCGGCGGGTACGACTTCGCGCGGCCCGCCGGGCGGCTGACGGTCCTGGTGCCCGAGGACGCGGCGGGCGCGGCCGAGCACCGCCCGATCACGGAGGTCTTCGCCCCGGGCGAGCTCTTTATGAAGAACCGTGGCGCGGGCGTCCCGGCCGACAAGTGGGTGCGGCTCGCCACGGCCTCGCTCGCCGACGGGAATCTCCTGACGAGCGGCGCCACCGACCCCCTCGCCGCGGCCGAACTGCTGGGCGGCGCCCGCGAGGTGACGTACATGCGGGACGAGCGGGTCGGCGGGGTGCGGGTGCGGCACTACTGGGGCACGATCGACCTGGGGCAGGCGGCCCGTTCCGCCCCGGTGCGCGACCGGGAGCCGCTCGCCACGGCGGCCAAAGGTTTCTCCAGCGGCACGGTGGCCTTCGACGCCTATCTGGACGAGCAGGGCAGGCCGCGCAGGCTGCGCCACCGCTTCAGCGTGGAGGGCACGGGCCCGTCGGCGCCGCCGGCCCCGATGACGGTGGTCTCGACGGTCGAGCTGTACGCCTTCGGCACGGATGTGGCCGTGGACCTACCCGAAGCCGCCGATATCTATGCGGGGAAGGTCGGATCGCCGCGGAAATGACGCGGCAGGGCGTAGTTGGCCATGGAAATGGTCCTTCTGTGCCATGCGCGCCATGTGTACCGATCACTACGCTGGTAAGCCGAGGAATCGAAAGACCCAGACCCGAGCGAAAGACCCGAGGAGGTGAATCACGTGGTTTCGCGACGCGGTTCGTCGGGCGGGCCGGATCCCGTGGCCCTCATCGAGATCGATCTCTACGGTGATTTGATGATCGCCGCGTCCAGTGCGGATGAGGATCGGCTGAGCGCCGATCGCATCGACGAGGTTTTGCGGGTCGTCCCCGCAGGGGGAAAGCGCGAGGACTGACGGTCCCGGTGCGTCCGGCCCTGCCGGGCCGGACGGGCTCCGGCGGGGCGCCCGAGCGCCTCGAGGCCCCCGGGGCCCTTCGGGCAGGCAGCCCCTCAGGTCCGCAGCAGGCGTGCGATGGCCGCGCTGGCCTCCGCGACCTTGGCGTCGATCTCGTCCCCGCCCTTGACCGCCGCCTGGGCGACGCAGTGCCGCAGGTGCTCCTCCAGCAGCTGCAGGGCGAAGGACTGCAGGGCCTTCGTGCTCGCCGACACCTGGGTGAGTATGTCGATGCAGTAGACGTCTTCCTCGACCATGCGCTGGAGGCCGCGGATCTGGCCCTCGATCCGGCGCAGGCGCTTGAGGTGCTGGTCCTTCTGGTGGCTGTAACCGTGGGGGCCGGGGTGTCCGGCCCCGGCGGGCGCCTCGGCGTGGCAGGCGGCGGGCGCGCCGGCCACCGGTGTGTCCTCACCGCCGGCCGGCGGGGCTTCCGTGGTCGTCATGGCGTCCGTCCTCCTACCGTGCGGGCGGGCCTGCGGCCCGGGGATTCGCCCCTGCTGCTGCGTATACCCCACTCGTATACCCCCAGCGGGTATATGGTACCGAATTTTGCCCGCTGTGGCGGTACCTGGCTTCGTGAGCACTCTGCCCGATGGGCGACACTGAGGGAATGCCAGTTAGCTGTGGCTGGATGATGCGCCTAGCATCAACGAGACCGAATCCGCTGCACCCCGAGGATCCCACGTGCGCTTTCGTCTGACCCCCAGGGAGACGAGCTTCTACGACATGTTCGCCGCCTCCGCGGACAACATCGTCACGGGCTCCAAGCTCCTGATGGAACTGCTCGGAGCGGATGCGTCCGCCCGGGCCGAGATCGCCGAGCGGATGCGCGCAGCGGAGCACGCGGGTGACGATGCGACGCACGCGATCTTCCACCAGCTGAACTCTTCGTTCATCACGCCGTTCGACCGCGAGGACATCTACGCCCTCGCCGGCTCGCTCGACGACATCATGGACTTCATGGAGGAGGCCGTCGACCTGGTCGTGCTGTACCAGATCGAGGAGCTCCCCAAGGGCGTCGAGCAGCAGATCGAGGTCCTCGCGCGGGCCGCCGAGCTGACCGCCGAGGCCATGCCGAACCTGCGCACCATGACCAATCTCACGGAGTACTGGATCGAGGTGAACCGTCTGGAGAACCAGGCGGACCAGATCCACCGCAAGCTCCTGGCCCAGCTCTTCAACGGCAAGTACGACGCCATCGAGGTGCTGAAGCTCAAGCAGATCGTGGACGTGCTGGAAGAGGCGGCGGACGCGTTCGAGCACGTCGCCAACACCGTCGAGACCATCGCGGTCAAGGAGTCCTGACCCCCGGTGGACACCTTCGCTCTCGTCGTGACCATCGGGGTCGCGCTCGGCTTCACCTACACCAACGGCTTTCACGACTCCGCGAACGCCATCGCGACCTCGGTCTCCACGCGGGCGCTGACCCCGCGCGCGGCCCTCGCGATGGCGGCCGTGATGAACCTCGCCGGTGCCTTCCTGGGCAGCGGAGTGGCCAAGACCGTCAGTGAAGGACTGATCGAGTCGCCGGTGGGCGACAAGGGGATGGGCATCCTCTTCGCGGCCCTGATCGGCGCGATCGCCTGGAACCTGATCACCTGGTACTTCGGCCTGCCCTCGTCCTCCTCGCACGCCCTCTTCGGCGGCATGGTGGGCGCCGCGCTCGCGGGCGGCACCGGCGTCATCTGGTCGGGCGTCGTCGAGAAGATCGTCATCCCGATGTTCCTCTCGCCGTTCGTCGGCCTGATCCTCGGCTATCTGGTGATGGTCGCGATCATGTGGATGTTCCGCAGGGCCAACCCGCACAAGGCCAAGCGCGGCTTCCGCATCGCCCAGACGGTCTCGGCCGCCGGCATGGCGCTCGGCCACGGTCTGCAGGACGCCCAGAAGACCATGGGCATCGTGATGATGGCCCTGGTCATCGGCGACGTGCAGCAGAAGGGCGACGCCATCCCGGTCTGGGTCAAGCTCTCCTGCGCGATCATGCTCTCGCTCGGCACCTACGCGGGCGGCTGGCGCATCATGCGCACGCTCGGCCGGAAGATCATCGAGCTGGACCCGCCGCAGGGCTTCGCGGCCGAGACCACCGGTGCGTCGGTCATGTTCACCACGGCGTTCATGTTCCACGCGCCGATCTCCACCACGCACGTGATCACCTCGGCGATCATGGGCGTCGGTGCGACCAAGCGGGTGAACGCGGTCCGCTGGGGCGTCGCGAAGAACATCATCCTCGGCTGGTTCATCACGATGCCGGCCGCGGCGGCCGTCGCCGCGCTCAGCTACTGGGTGGTCAACCTCGCCTTCGGCTAGCCGGAGGCGCACGAACGCGGACGGGCCCGCCCCCTGGTACGAACAGGGGGCGGGCCCTTCGCCTTGCGGCGGCACCGCCATGCAGCGCCGTAAGGCGGCTCAGGGGGAGGCGGCTCAGGGGGAGACGGCTCAGGAGGAGGCGGCCTAGCCGAACCGGCCCGAGATGTAGTCCTCCGTGGCCTGGACGGAGGGGTTGGAGAAGATCCGCGCCGTCTCGTCGATCTCGACCAGCTTGCCCGGCTGACCCACGCCCGCCAGGTTGAAGAACGCCGTGCGGTCCGAGACACGCGCGGCCTGCTGCATGTTGTGCGTGACGATCACGATCGTGAAGCGCTCCTTCAGCTCCCCGATCAGATCCTCGATCGCCAGCGTCGAGATCGGGTCGAGCGCCGAGCAGGGCTCGTCCATCAGCAGGACCTGCGGTTCCACCGCGATGGCCCGGGCTATGCACAGCCGCTGCTGCTGACCGCCGGAGAGGCCCGCTCCCGGCTTGTTCAGCCGGTCCTTGACCTCCTTCCAGAGGTTCGCGCCCTGCAGGGACTTCTCGACCACCGCGTCCAGCTCGGACTTGCGCACGCGCCCGCCGTTGAGCCGGATGCCCGCCGCCACGTTCTCGTAGATCGACATGGTCGGGAAGGGGTTCGGCCGCTGGAAGACCATGCCGACCGTGCGGCGCACGGAGACCGGGTCGACGCCCGCGCCGTAGAGGTTCTCGTCGTCCAGCATCACCTTGCCCTCGACCCGGCCGCCCGGGGTGACCTCGTGCATGCGGTTCAGCGTGCGCAGGAAGGTGGACTTGCCGCAGCCGGAGGGGCCGATGAAGGCGGTCACGGAGCGGGGCTCGACGGTCATCGAGATGTCGTCGATGGCCTTGTGGGTGCCGTAGTACGCGGAGAGGCCGCTGACGTCGATTCGCTTGGCCATGGGGATCACTACTTCTTTCGGGGAAACCGCGTCAGCGGCCGGTCTTGGGGGCCTTCCAGCGGGCGATGCCGCGGGCCACCAGGTTGAGGATCATGACGAAGGCGATGAGGACGAGCGCGGCCGCCCAGGCGCGGTCGTAGCTGGCGTCGTTGCCGGCCGCCCACTGCTCGTAGATGTAGTACGGCAGGGAGGACTGCGCGCCTTCGAAGGGGTTGTTGTTGATCACCTGGGAACCGAAGACCAGGAGGACGATCGGGGCGGACTCGCCGGCGATGCGGGCGATGGCCAGCGTGACGCCGGTGGCGATGCCGCCGATCGCGGTGGGCAGCACGACCTTGAGGATCGTGCGCCACTTGGGCACGCCCAGCGCCAGCGAGGCCTCGCGCAGCTCGTTGGGGACGAGCTTGAGCATCTCCTCGGTCGAGCGGACCACGACCGGCATCATCAGGATCGCCAGGGCCATCGACCCGGCGAAGCCGGAGTAGCCGAAGTCGAGCATGAGGATCCAGAAGCTCAGGACGAACAGACCCGCGACGATCGACGGGATGCCCGTCATGACGTCCACGAAGAACGTCACCGCCTTGGCCAGCCGGCCCCGGCCGTACTCGACCAGGTAGATCGCCGTCAGCAGGCCGACCGGGGCCGCGATGGCCGTGGCGATGCCCACCTGCTCCAGGGTGCCGATGATCGCGTGGTAGACGCCGCCACCCGGCTGGATGGTGAGCACCCCGGCCATGGAGTGCGTGAGGAAGTTGCCGTCGAGGACCTTCGCGCCGCGGGCGACGGTCTCCAGGACCAGGGAGACCAGCGGCACGACGGCGAGCAGGAAGCACACCCAGACGAGGCTGGTGGCCAGGCGGTCCTTGGCCTGCCGGCGGCCCTCGACGCGGGCCGCGAGCGCGTACATCACGAGGACGAAGAGGCCGGCGGCTATCAGGCCCCACTGGATCCGGCTGCTCAGCTCGGCGCCGAGGCCGATGCCGCAGCCCGCGGCGATCGTGCCGGCGGCGACGGCGGCCGGGGTCCAGCGCGGCAGGCGC
Source organism: Streptomyces sp. URMC 124 (assembly GCF_051386455.1). Lineage (NCBI taxonomy): Bacteria > Bacillati > Actinomycetota > Actinomycetes > Kitasatosporales > Streptomycetaceae > Streptomyces > Streptomyces sp. URMC 124. The sequence continues at coordinate 40,381 of NZ_JBPQTS010000029.1, read as the reverse complement.
GGCTGGTGCAGGGAGACCGGGCGCGGCTGCGGGGCCTTGTCGGCGACCAGCGGCTGGTCGATGGTCACGTCGCTCATGCCCCGCTCCTTTGGTTCGCTTCTCCGCCCGCCCGGCGCAGAGGTGCGCCCATCAATGTCGTCTGCGGCCCGGCGGCCGTGCGTGCGACGCTCACGAGTACTCCTTGCGACGCGCGATGATCAAGCGAGCTGCGCCGTTGACCAGCAGGGTCAGGACGAAGAGGACGAGGCCGGAGGCGATCAGGGCGTCCTTGCCGATCTCACCGGACTCCTTGAAGCTGCTCGCGATGTTCTGCGCGAACGTGCCGCCGCCCGGGTCCAGCAGGCTCGTGCCGATGACGAAGCTGGGGGAGAGGACCGTGGCGACGGCCATCGTCTCGCCGAGGGCACGGCCGAGGCCCAGCATCGAGGCGCTGATGACTCCGGAGCGGCCGAAGGGCAGGACGGACATCCGGATGACTTCCCAGCGGGTGGCGCCGAGCGCGAGCGCGGCCTCCTCGTGCATCTTCGGGGCCTGCAGGAAGACCTCGCGGCTGACGCTGGTGACGATCGGCAGGATCATGATCGCCAGCAGGATGCCGATGGTGAACAGGGAGCGGGCCGCGCCGTCGTGGTACTCGAAGATGCCGGTCCAGCCGAGGTAGTCGTTCATCCAGCTGTAGAGCCCGCCCAGGTGCGGCACCAGGAAGAGGGCGCCCCACAGGCCGTAGACGATGGACGGCACGGCGGCCAGCAGGTCGATCACGTACGAGAGCGGGGCGGCGAGCCGGCGCGGGGCGTAGTGCGAGATGAACAGCGCGACGCCGATGGCGACGGGCACCGCGATGAGCATCGCGATCAGCGAGCTGACGATGGTGCCGAAGGCCAGGACGCCGATGCCGAAGGCCGGCGGTGTGGCGTTGGCGCTCCACTCGAAGGTGGTGAAGAAGTTGCCTTCGTTGTGGCTGAGGGCGTTGGTGGCCCGGACGGTGAGGAAGGCCGCGATGGCGGCCATGATCACCAGGAGCAGGAGGCCGGAGCCGCGGGAGAGGCCGAGGAAGATCCGGTCGCCCGGGCGGGTGGCGGCCGACGGCCGCTCCTTGTCCGGGGGAGGCTGCGGTCCGGCTGTGGTGGCTGGGGTTATGTCCATGGGGTTCTCCGGTCTGCGGGGCCGCCTGCCGGCGGGGAGGCGGCCCTGGTGCGGCGGTGCACCGGATGGTGCGACCGGGCTCCGGCGGCGGAACCCGGTCGCGCCCGGGTCAGGAGAGGCTCGCGACCGTCTCGCGGACCTTGGTGGCGATCTCGGCGGGCAGCGGGGCGTAGCCCATGTCCTTCAGGACCGACTGGCCGTCCGCGCTCGCGATGTAGGTCAGGAAGGACTTGACCGCGGGGAGGGTCTCCGCCTTGTTGCCCCGGTCGCCGACGATCTCGTACGTGACCAGGGTGATCGGGTAGGCGCCCTCGGCCTTGGTGGTGTAGTTGAGCTTGAGGGCGAGGTCCTTGCCGGAGCCGGCGATCTTCGCCTCGGCGATGGCCTTGGAGGCGTTGTCGGAGGTGGCCTCGACCGGGGCGGAGGCGCCGGTGTTGAGCTTCACCGTCTTGATCGAGTTGGCCGTGGCGTAGGACAGCTCGAAGTAGGAGATCGCGCCGTCGGTCTGCTTGACCTGCGAGGAGACGCCGGCGGAGCCGTCGGCCGCCTGGCCGCCCTTGGCCTTCCAGGCCTTGGCGGGTTCGTACGGCCAGGACTTGTCGGCGGCGGCCTTGAGGTACTTGGTGAAGTTGTCGGTGGTGCCCGACTCGTCCGAGCGGTGGAACGCCTGGATCTTGAGGTCCGGGAGCTTGGCGTCCGGGTTGAGCTTCTTGATCGCCTCGTCGTTCCACTTCTCGATCTTCGAGTCGAAGATCTTGGCGAGGGTGTCGGCGTCCAGGACCAGGTTGTCCACGCCGGGCACCTTGTAGCCCACCGCGATCGGGCCGCCGAGCAGGGGCAGGTTGATGCCCTGACCGCCCTTGACGACCTCCTTGGACTTGGCGACCTCCTCCGGCTTGAGCGCCGAGTCGGAGCCCGCGAAGGCGGTCTTGCCCTGGAGGAACTCCTGGATGCCCGCGCCCGAACCGGTGGGCTTGTAGTTGATCTGGATGTCCTTGCAGGCCGCCGTGAAGTTCTTGACCCACAGGTCCATGGCGTTCTTCTGCGCGGACGAGCCCGAGGCCAGGAGCTGGCCCTTGCCGTCGCACTTGATGTTGCCCGCGGCCTTGGTGGAGCCGCCACCGGTGGAACCGCCACCGCTGTTGTCGTCGGAGCCGCACGCCGTGAGGACCAGGGCACCGGAGACGGCGATGGCGCCGAGAGCGACGGCGCGGAGCCGGTTCTTGCGCTGAAGCTTCACTTTCGGGTGTTCCTTCCGGGAGCCGCCGCTCGGGCGGCGTGCGAGAGGTGATCGGCGCGGGCGTTCCTGCCCGCACCCTCATTGGCGAAATTAGGCAGATCAGGTGAAGCGGTCGATGGGGCAGGGTGAACGGAGGGTGAACCTCATCCGTCAGGGTGGTGGCCCTCCAAGGGATCTTGAAACGACCCCATTCCGCCGATCTTCGCGAGTGTGACGCAGATCTCTGTCGGTTTGAGGGAGGTCATGGCAGCATCCCTTCCTCGCGTGACGGTATGTCAGACGTGGGGGCGGTAGCCGCGGAGGTGGCCTGTGGGGCGGAACGGCTGGAGTGCGGGCACGGCGAACACTGGGAGCATGGCGGTCGGCAGAGACGAGGGCTGCGGAGGCAAGCGCGTGATCTCGGTGACCGCACTCATATGCGTCCTGGCCGTGGCCGGGGTGGTGGCGACCATGCCCGGCACGGCCTACGCGGAACCGAAGCCGCCGCGCACTCTGGAGGACGTCCACAAGGAGGTCGAGGGCCTCTACCGCCAGGCGGAGGCCGCCACCGACGCCTACAACGCGGCCGGCGAGGCCCAGCGCCGCCAGGAGAAGTCGATCACCGAGATCGCGAAGTCCGCGGCCGAGGCCCAGGAACGGATGAACCGCCTGAAGAACCAGGCCGGCTCCCTGGCCCGCGCCCAGTACCGCGACGGCACCCTCCCGCCCCAGGTCCGGCTCCTGCTCTCCGGCTCCCCCGAGGGCTTCTTCGACGGCGTGGCCCTCACGCACAAGGGGCAGGCCGCCACGCGCGGCCTGATCACCGAGGTCGCCGCGGTCCAGAAGACCCTCGACGGCTACGCCAAGGCCGCCGGCGAGCGCTGGAAGACCCTCGACGGCGAGCGCCGCAAGAAGGAGGGCGCGAAGAAGGAGATCGAGGCGAAGCTCGCGGCCGCCAAGGAGCTGGAGTCGAAGCTGGAGGCGAAGGAGAAGGAGCGGCTGCGGCTGCTGGAGGAGGAGCGGGCCCGCCAGGCCCAGCAGAAGTGGCTCGCCTCGGACGCGGTCAAGGGCGCCGCCCTCAAGGGCTCGGGCGCGGCCACGGGCGACGGCAAGCGCGCGGTCGAGTTCGCCACGGCCCAGATCGGCAAGAACTACGTCTGGGGCGCCGAGGGGCCGGACACCTACGACTGCTCCGGGCTCACCCTCAAGGCGTGGGCGGCCGCCGGCCGCCCGATCCCGCGCACCTCGCAGGACCAGTGGCGGCAGCTGCCGAAGGTGGACCTGAAGGACATGCGCCCCGGCGACCTGATCATCTACTTCGCCGACGCGAGCCACGTGGGGATGTACGTCGGCGACGGGGCGATCGTGCACGCGCCGCGGCCGGGCCGGCAGGTGACGGTCGCGGGCGCCGGGTCCATGCCCGTGCTGGGGGTCGTACGGCCCGGATAGCGCCCGCCCGCGTGTGACGCGCGTCGCGTGGAGCGCCCCCCGGCGGGGTGATGTTTGTCATCGCCCGTCCCTCCCCGCACGCACCAAAAGCCGCCCTGGCTGGGGCATATGACAGCGGCGAGTGGCTCCGCTCCATTCCGTTGGGCAGTGCCCTGCCGCTATGGTCGCGTTCGGTACCCGCCGGGCGGCGGGGCGCCATGCCTTCAGGGGGGCGGAGGCACCTCCGGCGGTCGCCGGGGGAGGAAGGAAACCGTGACCATGTCCGTACCCGCGCCGAGGGCCCCGGAGCAGGCTGCCGCACCGGCACCCGACGCCGGGCTGAACCTCCTGGTGATCGAAGGCGACCCCGCCGGGCCGCTGTCGATGCCGGACATCACCGAGATGTCGGGGGCCGAGGGCAAGCCGGTCCGCATCCGCACCGCCCGCAACCTCACCGAGGCCGAGCGGCTCCTCACCGACGACGTCCACTGCATCCTCCTCGACCTCGCCGACGCCGGAGCGGCCGCGGGCGGCCCCTCCGGCGGCGTGCCCGGCCGCCCCGACGAGCTGGACACCCTGCGCCGGGTGCTCGAGCTCGCCCCGGACCACGCCGTGCTCGCCCTGACCGCCGAGACCGACACCGACCGCGCCGCCGAGGCCGTGCGCGTCGGCGCCCAGGACTACCTCTCGCGCGACGAGCTCGACGGGCGCGTCCTCGGCCGGGCCATCCGCTACGCCGTCGAGCGCAAGCGCGCCGACGTCGCCCAGCGGCAGCTCACCGAGTCCCGGCTGCGCGCCCAGGAGAACGCCCGCCTCGAGCGCGGCCTGCTGCCCACCCCGCTGCTCGCCGGCTCCGGCCTGCGCTTCGCCGCCCGCTACCGGCCCGGCCGCAGCCGCGCCCTGCTCGGCGGCGACTTCTACGACATGGTCCGCACGCCCGACGGCACCGTCCACGCGATGATCGGCGACGTCAGCGGCCACGGCCCCGACGAGGCCGCCCTCGGCGTCGAACTGCGCATCGCCTGGCGGGCGCTGACCTTCGCCGGGCTCTGCGGCGACGAGCTCCTCGCCACCCTCCAGCAGGTCCTGGAGCACGAGCGCGCGGACGACGAGACCTTCGCGACGCTGTGCGCCGTCGACATATCGGCGGACGGGCGCCGGGCGGGCCTCAGCCTCGCCGGCCACCCCGCCCCGCTGCTCGTACGCCCCGGCGCGGCCCCGCACCTGCTGCCGCAGGAGGACGGCGGCCCGGCGCTCGGCCTGCTCCGGCGCGCCCGCTGGCCGCGCCGCCAGGTCGAACTGGGCGGCCTGTGGAGCCTGCTGATGTACACCGACGGCCTGATCGAGGGCAGGGTCGGGGCCGGGACGCGGCGCCTGGGCCAGGAGGGCATGGTCGAGCTGATCGGCCGCCGGCTCGCGGAAGGGCTGCGCGGCGAGGAGCTCCTGGACGCGGCGGTCGCCGAGGTGCAGGACCTCAACGGCGGGGAGCTGACCGACGACCTCGCGGTGCTCCTGCTCGACCGGGGCACCCGCGCTCCCGCGGAGGGCGAGCGGCCCCACTGGCCCGCGGGACGGGCGTCCGCACCGCCGGTGCGGACCTGAGCGCCGCGGACCTGAGCGCCGCGGACCTGAGCGCCGCGGACCTGAGCGCCGCGGACCTGAGCGCTGCGCCCCGGGCGGTCAGCGACGGCCGTTGTACGGACCGTAGGGGCCGTCGGAGCTGGAGCCGCCGCCGCGGCGGCGCGGGCCGCGGCCGCCCGAGACCTGCTTGAGCGCCGGGCGGACGTCCACGACGTAGACGATCGTGGCGATCAGGCCGAGGACCGGCAGGAAGCTCATGATCCCCATGAACAGGTTCACGGCGACGGCCAGGCCGAGGATGATCAGCCAGAAGGGCTTGGACTGCTTGTCCGCCGCGCGGTAGGCGTCCTCGCGGTGGACGGCGGCGTTGACGAACGCGAACAGGCTGAAGACGAGCAGGCCGATCGACACCCAGTACATGACTTCGCCGAAGGCTTGCAGAAGCACGTCGCTCACCTTGCCCGTCTCGTTCGGTGCGTCCTGTCCGCCACCGTACCCGGAGAACGGCCCGGGCACGCGAAATGTGCCCGGACCGTACGGGGACCGCTGCCGCGGGCCGGCTACTCGCCGGTCTTGGGCTCGGTCTTCTTCGCGGCGGCCGTCTTCTTGGCCGGGGCCTTGCGGGCGGCGGCGGGCTTGTCGCCGGCGTCCTCGGAGGCCTCGGCGGGCTTGTCCTCCGCGGCCTTGTCCTCCGTGGCCTTCTCTTCGGCGGCCTTGTCCTCGGCCGCGGGCTTGGCCGGCTCCGGCTCCGGCTCGATGGCCACGGCGATGTCCTGGAACTCGTCCGCGGCCTCGCCGCGCCACTGCTTCACGGCCACCCGGCCGCGCTCGGTCAGCTTCTCGAACTGCTCACCCGCCACTGCCGCATAGCCGACGGCCTGGCCGACGCCCTTGAGCGCCAGGTCCTGGGCGGTCTGGCTCAGGTTCTTCACGTCCGTGTCGAGCGAGCCGACGACCTCGTTGAACTTCGCGGTCAGCGTGGCCTGGGCCTCCTTGGCCTGCTGCTTCGCGCGCTCGCCCACGGCCTTGGGGTCGGTCTTCTTCAGCTTCTCGAAGCGCTCGGGCGCCTCGGTGATGAACTGCCCCACCTTCTCCGCCGCAATGTCGGCGGCACCCGCGGCGGCGTAGGCCGTGTCGGTGGCGGCGGTGAGGACGTCCTGCTTGGTAATGGCCATGGCGAAGGATCTCCCGGATCAGCTGGAAGGTTTGCTGGCGTCGTCCGTCGCGAGCCCGTTCTCCTTGCGGAAGGACTCGTAGATCTGGAGCAGCACCTGTTTCTGCTGCTCGTTGATCGAGGGGTCGGCGAGGATCACACTGCGGACCTCCGCCTCGTCCCGGTCCCGCTCGTCGAGGATCCCGGCCTGCACGTACAAGGTCTCGGCGGAGATCCGCAGCGCCTTGGCGAGCTGCTGCAGGATCTCGGCGCTCGGCTTGCGCAGGCCGCGCTCGATCTGGCTGAGATACGGGTTGGACACCCCGGCGGCATCGGCGAGCTGCCGCAAGGTGAGCTGCGCATTGCGCCGCTGCTCGCGCAGATACCCGCCGAGATTGCCGACGTTGAGTGATGCCATGTCCCCAGGCTGCCCCACGCTGCTAACTTTTGCAAGCAGCTGCTTGCAAAAGTTAGGGCTACGTCAGGGGCCGTCCTCCTTGCGGAGGACGGCGTCCCCGGCCGGGTGGGTGGTGAGCGGTTCGTCGCGGCGCGGTGTCAGCGGTCCAGGGCCGTGAGGTCCAGGCGGCGCAGGCGGTCGGGGTCGGAGAGGACGTCGATGGTGGTGATCCTGCCGTCCGTGACGGTGAAGGCCATGACCGACAGCGGGTTGCCCTTCGCGATGACCACGACGCCAGCGGTTCCGTTGACCAGGGCCGGCCGGGCGAACGGGGAGAGGCTGCTGAACGAGGCGGCCCGGGCGGCCACGTTCCGGGCGCCGGAGAGCGTGACGGTGTGGTGGGCGCGGGCGGCGCCGCCGTCGGCGCGCAGGACGACGTCGGGGTCGAGCATGGCGACGAGCGCCTCGAAGTCGCCCTGGTGGGCGGCGGCGAAGAAGGCGTCGACGGCTTCGCGCTGCCGCGCGAGGTCGGGCTCGGGCGGCGTCGTCCGGCTCTGCACCCGGCGCCGGGCACGGCACGCGAGCTGCCGTGTCGCGGCCGTGGTCCGTTCGATCATCGGGGCGATCTCGTCGAAGGGCACGGCGAACATGTCGTGCAGCACGAACGCGACGCGCTCGGCCGGCCCCAGGGAGGCGAGCACGACGAGCATCGCCAGCCCGACCGAGTCGGCCAGCAGCGCCTTCTGCTCGGGGTCGACGCCGGACTCGTGGCTGATGAGCGGCTCGGGCACGTGGACCTCGAGCGGGTCCTCGCGGCGCGCCTCGCGCGAGCGCAGCATGTTCAGGCACACGCGCCCCGCCACCGTGGTCAGCCAGCCGCCGAGGTTCTCGACGCCGGAGGTGTCGGTGCGGCCGTAGCGCAGCCAGGTCTCCTGGACGGCGTCGTCCGCCTCGCTCACGGAGCCGAGCATCCGGTAGGCCACCGCGCGCAGATGGCTCCTGTGCTCCTCGAACCGCTCCGTGCGTTCCTTCAGGAGATCGTTGGCGTCCACGTGTCACATTCCTTCGTCGCGGCGGGTCATGGCAGCAGAGGCACACGAAACAGCGAGGCGACCGGAAGATCAACTCCCGGCCCGGAACGAACTTGGAGAAGCCATGACCGCGACGCCCACCATCCTGGTCACCGGCGGCACGGGCACCCTCGGGAGCCACGTCGTCCCCCTCCTGCGGGAGGCCGGCCGCACCGTCCGCGTGCTCACCCGCACCGCCCGCCCGGCCGGGGAGGGCGTCGAGTACGTGGCCGGGGACCTGCTCAAGGACGAGGGGATCGAGGCCGCCGTGGCCGGCGCCGAAACCGTCCTGCACCTGGCGGGCGGCCCCAAGGGCGACGACGAGGCCACCCGGAACCTGGTGCGGGCCGCGCAGCGCGCCGGGGTGCGGCACCTGGTCTACATCTCGGTCATCGGGGCCGACCGGCTCCCGCTCGGTTACTTCCGCGCCAAGTTGGGCGCGGAGCGGGCCGTCGCCGAGTCGGGCCTGCCGTGGACGACGCTGCGGGCCGCCCAGTTCCATGACCTGGCCCTGAAGGTGGCGCAGTCGATGGCGAAGCTGCCGGTCGTACCGGCCCCGGGCGGGCTGCTGTGGCAGCCCGTCGACGCGCGGGAGGTCGCCGCGCGTCTCGTGGAGCTGGCGCTCGGCGAGCCGGCCGGGCGGGTGCCCGACCTGACCGGGCCGAAGCTGTACGGGCTGGCCGAGCTGGCCCTCGGCTACCTCAAGGCGCAGGGCAGGAGCCGGCTGACGCTGCCGGTGCGGATGCCGGGAAAGACGGGCCGCGCCTACCGGGCCGGTGAGAACCTGACGCTCGAAGGGGCCCTCGTGGGCGAGCGCACCTGGGAGGAGTTCCTGGCCGAGCGGGTGGGCGCGGCGCGCGCGGGCCGGAAGTGATCGCCAAATCAACCCCGTCCGGGGGTATCTGACGGCCCCTTGGTCGGAGGAGGGTGATGAGGCGTTGCCCGCTCGGCACGATGTGCCTGCCACCGGCCCCAACGGGGGTAGGGCCGGGGGCAGGAGTTCGGGTGCGCTGCTCGGACGGGTCCGCCGGGGCGTCGGCGGACCGGTCGTCCGGTCAGGCGCCGTACGGGCGGGCGGCGCGCGCCTCGCGCAGCGACAGGGCCCACCAGGTCAGCTGGTCGATCAGGACCTTCGCCGCGCCGGCGGCCTGCTCGCCGGCCTCCGCGTCCAGGTGGCGGCCGTCGTCGTCGAGCTTGCCCCAGGGGTTGTGGAAGCTGACCTGCTCGCGGATGGGGACGGCGTGCAGCTCGGTGAAGACCGGGCGCAGGTGCTCGACCGCGCGCAGACCGCCGGAGAGGCCGCCGTACGAGACGAAGCCGACGGGCTTGGCCTGCCACTGGGTGTAGTGCCAGTCGATGAGGTTCTTCAGGGACGCCGGGTAGCTGTGGTTGTACTCGGGCGTCAGGACGACGAACGCGTCGGCCTGCTCCAGGCGCGGCGTCACCTCGGCGAGCGCGGCGGTGTCCTCCGCGGTGGGCTCGGAGCTGAGCCGCATCGGCAGGGGGTGCAGGCCGAGGTCGACGAGGTCGACCTCGATGTCACCGTGCCGGGCGACCTGCTCGGCGAACCACTTGGCGACGGTGGGGCCGAAGCGCCCGTCGCGGGTGGATCCGACGATGACGGCGAGTCGGTAGCTGCTCTCGGACACGATGGGCCCTTCTGGGAGAAGCGGGCGGGTGAGTGGCGGCCCGTGAGCCGTTGACCAGAAGTCTGGAATCTCAAGTCCGGTTGAGGTCAAGGGTGGTTGACCAGGCTGGGGGGTTTGCCGGGAAAGTGGCGAAATTGAATGTCACTTTTCCGCGCCCCGGAACCCCGCCCCCGCCGCCCGTCAGCGCCTCAGAAGACGTCGGCGCACCACGCCCGTCGACCCGTCCTGAGCAGGGCGTCCGCGCGGCCCAGGGCGCCGGGGCGCTCCTCGTCCACCCGGCCCAGGGCCGCGAGCCGCACGGCCGACTCGTCGCCGAGCACCAGGCTCCCCAACTCCGCGACGGACAGGATGAGATCGGCCGTCCGGCGCGTGGGTGCGCACGAGGCGCCGCCGGGGCCGGCCTCCAGCAGGAAGCGCCCGCCGGCATGCCCCGAGGGGTCGGTGACGTCGAGGACGAGCGACCCGGGGACGGCGTAGGTGCGCGCCCGCAGCAACTCCGGTACGTCCAGCGGCCGCACCCACAGGAAGTCGGCGTGCGTGACCACGCGCGCGGCCCGCGGGTCCGGCAGCAGCAGCGGCAGGAGGTCGTCCGGCGCGCGGTGGCCGGTGCGGACACGGGTGATCCAGTCCGCCGACAGCAGGAACAGCCACAGGGCGCGCTCGGCGGCCGGGGTGGCCGCGACGAGGTCCAGGACGGTCGCCGTCTGGTGCGGCAGCTTGGCCTCCCACCGGTCGTCGGACACGAAGGCCAGCAGCCCGTCGACGCTGCCCTCCGCCGACCGGTGGAGCACGAAGAACGGATCGGCCCACGGGGCGTCGTCCATCGGCAGCGCACCGGTGTTCCGCCGCCACCACAGCTCCGTACGGTCCACGAGGCCGTGCCGCACGGCCCGTACCCGCTCGTACAGCGCGGGCCCGTGCGCGCGGACCTCGGCGGCGTCCGCGTAGTCGACCCGCCCGCCGTCCCCCGGGCCCGAGTGGCGCGGATCCAGGCCCGTGCGGGCCACGTCCACCTCCCACTCCGTGACCCAGGCGGCGGGCCCGAAGCCGAAGCGGCCGTAGATGGGGTACTCGGCGGCGATCAGCGTCGCGGCGGCGTCACCGCGCTCCTTGGCCTGCCGCAGGTCGCGGTCCGTCATGCGGCTGAGCAGGCCGCGGCGGCGGTGGGTGGCCGAGACGCTCACGTTGCTGACGGCGTTCGCGGTCACCGAGGCGCCGCCCGGGACGCTGAGCCGCTGCGCGAAGCTGCGGTACGTGGCCACGCAGCGGCCGCCGTCGAACGCGCCCTGGGCGCGCTCGAGGTCCATGAGCTCGCGGCGGTAGGCGAGCTCGGTCTTGCTCACGGTGGGCGGGAGGAGGTAGCCGGCGCGGCGGGCCCGCGCCCAGTCCGGCAGGTCGGCGTCGGTGATCGTCCGGATGTCGAGGCTCATGACCGCGACGCTAGGGTCCCGCCCGCGAGCGCCGCACGCGGATTTTCCCGGCCCTGCGCGGCCCCGTCACCGCGGCCCCGTCACCGCGGCCCCCTCACCGCGGCACCGCCTCAGGCGAGGAGGTCGTCCACCTGCGCTTCCCCCTCGCGGTACCTGCGGGCGATCTCGGCACTGCAGTCGTCCGCCGTCCGCTGCAGATGCTGGCGCCGCACCGACACCTGCCGCTCGTACGACGCCAGGCGGCCCATGGCCTCGTGCAGCTCGCCGTCCGTCCGGGCGCCCAGGTCCGACAGCTCGACCTCCGACAGCATGTCCTCGGCCAGCCGCCGGTACTCCTCGCTGTGCGGCGTGCCCACCGTCACGTGGCGGGCGGACGAGCGGTGGTCCGAGGGGCCGTCCGCGAGGATCTCCGACAGCCGGTCCACGACCAGGCGGGCCATGACCGGGGAGCCCGGCGAGGAGCGGCGGGCCAGCTCGGCCCGGAGGATGTCGACGCGGCCCTGGAGCAGCCGCCGCACGTAGCTGAGGTCCGCCTCGTTGCGCCGGGCGTCCCCGCGCAGGGCGCGCAGCTCCACCAGGCTCAGCTCACCGAGGGCGCGGCCGGGGACGTCCGCCTGCCGGCCGGAGCGCTGGCTCGGCGGCCGGGGCTGCAGGCTGTCCGCTGCCTTGAGCATGGGGCCGTCCTCAATGGGTGTGGTCATGCGCGTCTTCCGTTCCCCTCGGGCGGTGTGCGACCGCATCACGTTTGCCCGCACAAGGCACCGCCTGCACGCATCGTGCCACTGTGTGAGGTCCGGGCGCAGGGTCTCCGCACCCGAACGGACCTGGATGGACGCAGGGCATCATGGTCCGTATGCGTGCAGTGGTGCAGAGGGTGGACGGAGCGCGGGTCGTCGTGGACGGCGAGACCGTCGGGGAGATCATCGGACAGGGGCTGTGCGTCCTCGTCGGAGTGACGCACGACGACACCCCGCAGAAGGCGGAGCAGCTCGCCCGCAAGCTGTGGTCCGTACGGATCCTCGAAGAGGAGAAGTCGTGTTCGGACGTGGGGGCGCCGCTGCTGGTGATCTCCCAGTTCACTCTCTACGGTGACGCCCGGAAGGGGCGGCGCCCCACGTGGAACGCGGCGGCGCCGGGCCCGGTCGCCGAGCCGCTCGTCGACGAGGTCGTCGCGCGGCTGCGGGCGCTGGGAGCGACGGTGGAGACGGGCCGCTTCGGCGCGGACATGAAGGTGTCGCTGACGAACAACGGCCCGTTCACGGTGATCGTCGAGGTCTGAGGCGCTTCCCGGGGCTCTGCCCCGGCCGCCCTGCGCAACCCCGCCGGAGGCGTTACGGCTCGACCACGGTCTCCTGGGAGGCCGCCGTCTTCTCGCCCACCAGCAGCGGCGCGTCCACCGGGACGTTGCGCTTGACCAGGGCCAGGGCGATCGGGCCCAGCTCGTGGTGGCGGGCCGACGTCGTCACGAAGCCCAGCTGGCGGCCCTCGGGGCCGTCCGAGGCGAGCCGTACGGGGGCGCCGTGCGGCGGCAGGGACACCTCGCTGCCGTCGAGGTGGAGGAAGACCAGGCGGCGCGGCGGCTTCCCCAGGTTGTGGACGCGCGCCACCGTCTCCTGGCCGCGGTAGCAGCCCTTCTGCAGGTGGACGGCGACCCCGATCAGGCCCAGCTCGTGCGGGATCGTGCGGTGGTCGGTCTCCCGGCCGAGCCGCGGGCGGTGCGCCTCCACGCGCAGCGCCTCGTGGGCGAGGACGCCGGCGGCGGGGCCGTGCGCCGCCGCGAAGGTCTCCAGCGTCGCGCGCGGCAGGAAGAGGTCCCGGCCGTGCGCCGTCTCGCGCGCCTGCACTCCCTCGGGTGCTTCCACGATCGAACCCGCGGGCAGGTGCACGACGGCGAAGTCGTCCGTACGGTCGGCGACCTCGACCCGGTAGAAGAACTTCATGCTCTCCAGGTACGCCAGGAGCGCTTCCTGGGTGCCCGGCTCGACGTGGGCCCAGGTGGTCTCGCCGTCGTCCACGAGGGACAGGGCGTGCTCGATGTGCCCGTTGGCGGAGAGCACCAGCGCCTCGGTGGCCTCGCCGGGCGGGAGCGCGCTGACGTGCTGGGTGAGCAGGAGGTGCAGCCAGCTCAGGCGGTCGGGCCCGGTGACGGTGACGACCCCGCGGTGCGAGAGGTCGACGAAACCGGACCCGCCGGCGAGCGCGCGCTGTTCGCGGAAGAGGTCGCCGTAGTGCGCGGCGACGCCCTCGTCGGGGGCCTCGGCGGCGACGGCGCCGGGCAGCGACAGCAGCGGGCTGGCTTTCGATTCACGCGGCATGCGGTCAAGCCTACGGCGCGGCCGGAGGCTCCTTCGAGGCGCGCCCGGCGGAGCAGTCCGCGCACCGGCCGAAGATCGCGAAGTGCTTCATGTCCGTTTCGAAGCCGAAGTCCTTGCGCAGCTTGTCCGTGAAGGCGGCGGCCACCGACAGGTCGGCCTCGATGACCTCCGTGCAGTCCCGGCAGACGAGGTGTATGTGGTGGTGCCGGTCGGCGAGGTGGTAGGTGGGGGCGCCGTGCCCGAGGTGGGCGTGGCTGACCAGGCCCAGCTCCTCCAGCAGCTCCAGGGTCCGGTAGACGGTGGAGATGTTCACGCCGCCCGCGGTGCGCCGCACCTCGGTGAGGATGTCGTCCGGGGTCGCGTGCTCCAGCCGGTCGACGGCCTCCAGGACGAGCTGACGCTGGGGCGTCAGCCGGTACCCGCGCCTACGGAGGTTGCTCTGCCAGTCGGTGTCCACCACCCTCCCAGTCTAGGCAGCGTCACCCCTTCCGGACCCCGTTCAGGTAGTGGGCGAGTGCGGCGATGGCCGCCGGGTTGCGGGGGCTCTCGACCAGGTCGACGTAGTCGAGGACGAAGATCCGGTCGTTCTTGACGGCGGAGACGTCCGCGAGCGGCGGGTAGCTCTTGAGGAAGGCCTTCTTCTGCTCGGCGGTCACGTCGCCGTAGTTGTTGATGACGATGACGTCGGGGTTGCGCTCGACGACGGTCTCCCAGCCGACCGTGGGCCAGCTGTCCTTGAGGTCCTTCATCACGTGGTCGCCGCCGGCCTTGGTGATGATGTCGTGCGGGCCGGCGAAGGATCCGGAGGTGGTGGCCTTGTCGCGGCCGTCGTCGTAGAGGAAGACCGTGGGCCGCTTGCCGTCCTGCGGCACGGTCGCCTGCGCGTCGGCGACCTTCTTCTTGAAGTCCGCGACGAGCTTCGCCGCCCGGTCCTCCACCCCGAAGACCTTCCCGAGCGTGGTGAGGTCCGTGTAGAGGGCCTCCAGGGGAGGCATCACGCCGCGCGCCTTGCCCGCGCCGCCGTTGCGGCAGGACTCGGTGAGGACGTACGAGCCGACGCCGAGCTTCTTCAGGGCGTCGGGGGTGAAGCCGTTGCCCTCGTTGAAGCCGTAGTTCCAGCCCGCGAAGACCATGTCGGCCTTCGCGTCCAGGACGAGCTCCTTGGTGATCTCCTTCTTGGACAGCCACTTCACCTTCTCGTAGCCGTCCTTCCACGGCACCGACGCGCGGTCGGCGCGGTAGTCCGGGGCCACGTAGCCGGCCATGCGGTCCTCCAGGCCGAGCGCGAACATGATCTCGGCGATGCCGACGTCGTTGGTGACCACGCGCTCGGGCACCTTGTCGTACGTCGTCCTCACCCCGCAGTTCTCGATCGTCACGGGGTGGTGGCCGGACGCTTTCCGGTCCGTCTTCTGCGCGTCGCCGCTCTCGGTGACCTTCGCGCCGCAGCCGGTGGCCAGGGCGAGGACGGCCGACAGGGCGAGCGCGGTGCGGGCGGTGCCGGCCGTGCGGGAGGTACGGAAGGTGCGGGCGGGGCGGGAGATCATGCGGCGTCCTTACGAGGTCGGCAGGCGGTCGAAGAGCAGGCGCGTCGCGCCGGTCTCGGGGTGCGGCACGCGGTGCGCGCGGACGCCGAAGACGTCGGCGAGCAGAGCGGCGGTCAGCACCTCGTCGGGCGGCCCGGAGGCGACGATGCGGCCGCCCCGGATGACGTAGAGCACGTCGCAGTGCGTGGCGGCGAGGTCGAGGTCGTGCAGGGCGGCCAGGACGGTCGGGCCCGCGTCCCGCACGAGCGCCAGCACCTCCAGCTGCTGGGCGATGTCCAGATGGTTGGTGGGCTCGTCCAGGACCAGCACCCGCGGCTCCTGGGCCAGGGCGCGGGCGATCAGGACGCGCTGCTTCTCGCCGCCGGACAGCGTCGGGAAGCTCCGGCCGGCCAGGTGGGCCGCGCCCACGCGCTCCAGCGCCGCCGCGCACACCCCGGCGTCGCGGGCCGTGGCCCGGCCGGCGGAGCTCTGGTGCGGCAGCCGGCCCATCGCCACGACCTCGTCCACGGTGAAGTCGAACTCGCTCGCCGACTCCTGCGGCAGCGCCGCCAGGCGGCGCGCCCCCTCGCGGGCGCCGAGGGCGTGGAAGTCGTCGCCGTCGAGGCGGACGGTGCCCGTGGTGGGACGCAGCGCCCGGTAGGCGCAGCGCAGCAGGGTCGACTTGCCGCTGCCGTTGGGGCCCACGAGCCCCACGAACTGCCCGCTCCCGGCGCGCAGCGCGACGTCCGACACCAGCCGGGCGCCCGCGACCTCGACCGACAGGTCCTCGATGTCGACCCGCATCAGGCACCTCCGAAGGTGTAGCGGCGGCGCCGCATGAGCAGCACGAAGCAGGGCACGCCGATGAGGGCGGTGATCACGCCGACGGGCAGCTCCACGGGCGCGAGCAGCAGCCGCGAGGCGATGTCGACCCACACCAGCAGCACGGCCCCCAGCAGCGGGGCGACGGCGAGGACGCGGCGGTGGTCGGCTCCCACGAGCATGCGGGTGACGTGCGGGACCATCAGGCCGACGAAGCCGATCGCGCCGCTGACGGCCACCACGGCGCCGGTGACGGCCGCGGCCAGGACGAACAGGCCGCGCCGCAGCCGCTGGGGGTCCACGCCCAGCGCGGCCGCCGTCTCGTCGCCCATGGCCAGCGCATTGAGGCTGCGCGCCGTCCACAGCAGGGCGCCGATCCCGGCCAGCACGACGGCCGCGGCGATCGGCACGGACGCCCAGGTGGCCCCGCCGAGGCTGCCGAGCAGCCACATCATGGCGGAGCGGGAGGCCTCGCCGCGGTCCGCACTGAAGATCATCAGGGTGGTGACGGCGGAGAACCCGTAGTACATCGCCGAACCGGTGAGGACCAGCCGCAGCGGCGTCAGGCCCTGCGGGGTGCGGGCCGCCAGGTAGACCAGCACCATCGCGGCGAGCGCCGAGACGAACGCCGCCCCCGACAGCGCCCAGACGCCCAGGGCGCCCAGCGCGCCGAAGAGCAGCACGGCGTTGGCGCCGATCGCGGCGCCCGAGGAGATGCCCAGCACGAAGGGGTCGGCGAGGGCGTTGCGCACCATGGCCTGCACGGCCACGCCGACGGCGGAGAGCCCCGCGCCGACGACGGCGGCCAGCAGGGCGCGCGGGAAGCGCAGCTCCCACACGATCGTGTAGGCGGAGACCTCGCCGGGGGAGATGCTCCCGCCGGTGAATCCCGCCCGCAGGAAGCGCAGCGTCTCGCCCCAGGTGACGCCCGCGGCGCCGAAGCCGGTGCCGCAGAGGACCGAGAGCAGCAGGGCCGCGGTCAGGGCGGCCAGCAGCGGGGGCAGCGGCAGGCGCCGGGCAGGGGCGGCGCGGCCCGGCGGCGGTGCGCCGGGCGCGGGCCCGGACCCGGGTTCGTTCGAGCCCTGCGGGCGGGCGGCCGGGAGATCTGTGGACACGGAGTACGTACGCCTTCGCCTCGGGCCGCGACCCTACGTACGGAGGAGCGGCCCGAGGCGAAAGGCGGTCGTGCGTGTGCCCGGGTGGTTCCCCTCGCAGTCCACGGCGAGTTGTGCGGGGAGCGTGCGCCGCCGTGGGTGATCGGGCTTACGGAAAAGGCCCCGAAGGGCCTTCCGTCCACCGTTGCGGGTCAGCGCCGGAATTCGACCGGACTTCCCCCACGGGGCGCTGTGAAGTTGTGGATCTGCGGGCCTGCGGGCCCTGCGGCTCAGCCGGTGTAGGGCGTGCCGTCCGGGTTGTAGAAGGCGACGCCGTCGGGCGCGTCCTCGGGCAGGCTCGCGGCCCACTCCTGGAGGCTCTTCTGGTCGGCGATCTTCTTCAGGTGCGCCGACATGTAGGGGCGCAGCGGCACCTCGGGGGTGGCCTTCTCGCCGACCCACATCAGGTCGCCCTTGACGTAGCCGTACAGGCGCTTGCCGCCGCTGTACGGGCCCGACGCCCCGGTCCGCGCGACGGCGTCCGTGGCCAGGTCGATCTGCGGCTTCTGGTCGGCCAGCTCGCCGTACCAGACCTCGGCGACGCCCTGGTCGCGGACCATGACGATCTCGACCTTGCGGTCCTTGTCGATCCGCCAGAAGCCGGACTCGGTCTCCAGCGGGCGCACCATCTTGCCCTCGGCGTCGAGCACCCAGCTGTGCGACGTGTACTCCAGGAAGTCACGGCCGTCGTGGCTGAAGACGACCTCCTGCCCGAAGTTGCACTTCTCGGCACCCGGGAAGTCGGCGACGCCCGCACCTTCCCACTTACCGAGGAGGAAGGCGAGGGGGACGAGGTCCGGGTGGAGGTCGGACGGAATCTCGATCATGGGCTCAGACGATCTGTGCGAGGACGGGTAACGGGCGGGTCAGCGCTGGCCCTGGTACAGCTTCTTCCAGGTCAGCCCGGCGAAGGCGACGACGCCGACGGCGACCAGGACGAGCAGGGTGGTGAAGACTGCCTCAAGCACGAGCGCGCTCCTCGTCGGGAGTGAGGGTGTACGGACCGGTCACGGGTGTACGGACCGGTCACGAGTCTAGTCGTCCCCGATTCGCACGGCGCTGTGAGGTGGATCGTGCCCGCCCGGCCTTGCGGCCGCGGGGCTAGAGTGCCGCCATGGCCAAGAAGCTGGTGATCAAGGTGACGGCGGGCGCGGACGCGCCCGAGCGGTGCTCCCAGGCGTTCACGGTGGCGGCCGTCGCCGTCGCGAGCGGCGTCGAGGTGTCGCTGTGGCTGACGGGCGAGTCGTCGTGGTTCGCCCTGCCGGGGCGCGCGGCGGAGTTCGAGCTGCCGCACGCGGCGCCGCTGCCGGACCTCATCGAGGGCATCCGGGTCGGCGGCGGCATGATCACGGTGTGCACGCAGTGCGCGGCGCGCCGCGACATCGAGGAGAAGGACCTGATCGAGGGCGCGCGCATCGCCGGCGCCCAGGTCTTCGTCCAGGAGGCGATGGCGGAGGGCGTGCAGGCGCTCGTCTACTGAGCCGTCGCTCCTGGAGTGAGCCGGCGCTCGTGTGCTGAGCCGTCTACCGAGCCGTCGCTCCGCTACGGCTTCTTCTTGCCGTCGAGCTCGTCCCACCACTCGTCCGACTTCGGATCGCCGGAGGGGTCGTCCCACCAGCGGTCGTCGGGCCCGCGGCGGTTGGCGACGATGGCCGCGACGGGCGGGATGACCATGGCGAACAGGCACAGGCCCACCGCCGCGGGCACGGACCACAGGCGCACGACGGACCACGCCAGGACGAACAGCCCGATGCAGGTGCCCATCATGGCGAAGTACAGGTGGCGGCGCCGCGCGTACATGTGTCCACGGTACGGCGGTGGGGGCACGGCGCGAAGGGCCGCATCCGTGTGGCGTCCAACCCCTGGATGCGGCCCCCGGCCGGTTGAGGAGACCCTCGCCGGAGGGCCCGGGCGGCTCAGACGGCGATGGCGACCTCGGTCAGCCCGCCCTGCTGGGCGACGACCTTGCGGTCGGCGCTCGCGCCGGGCACCAGCGCGCGCACCGTCCACGTGCCTTCCGCCGCGTAGAAGCGGAACTGCCCGGTCGCGGACGTGGGCACCTCGGCGGTGAACTCGCCGGTCGCGTCCAGCAGGCGCACGTAGCCGGTGACGGGCTCGCCGTCCCGGGTCACCGAACCCTGGATCGTGGTCTCACCGGGCTTGGCGGTCGAGGCGTCGGGGCCGCCGGCCTTTGCTCCACACATAAGCGTTCCTTCTGTGTCCTGTTGCCTGTGTTGCAGGGGGAGACGGGTCGTGTCAGTTGGCGCCGAGCTCGATCGGCACGCCGACCAGGGAGCCGTACTCGGTCCAGGAGCCGTCGTAGTTGCGGACGTTCTGCTGGCCGAGCAGCTCGTGCAGCACGAACCAGGTGTGCGCGGAGCGCTCGCCGATCCGGCAGTAGGCGATGGTGTCCTTCGACAGGTCCACGCCCTCGCCCTCGTAGAGCGCCTTCAACTGCTCGTCGGACTTGAAGGTGCCGTCGTCGTTGGCCGACTTCGACCAGGGGATGTTGCGGGCGGTCGGCACGTGGCCGGGGCGCTGCGACTGCTCCTGCGGGAGGTGCGCCGGGGCGAGCAGCTTGCCGCTGAACTCGTCGGGGGAGCGGACGTCGACCAGGTTGAGCGAGCCGATGGCCGCCACGACGTCGTCGCGGAAGGCGCGGATGGAGGAGTCCTGCGGCTGGGCGCGGTACGCGGTGCGGGGCCGCTGCGGGACCTCGGCGACCAGGTCGCGGGAGTCCAGCTCCCACTTCTTGCGGCCGCCGTCGAGGAGCTTCACGTCCTGGTGGCCGTAGAGCTTGAAGTACCAGTAGGCGTACGCGGCGAACCAGTTGTTGTTGCCGCCGTAGAGGACGACGGTGTCGTCGTTGGCGATGCCCTTCGAGGAGAGCAGCTCCTCGAAGCCGGCCTGGTCCACGAAGTCGCGGCGGACGGGGTCCTGCAGATCGCTCTTCCAGTCGATCCGGACGGCGGTCCTGATGTGGTTCTTGTCGTAGGCGGACGTGTCCTCGTCGACCTCGACGATGACGGTCTTGGCGTCACCTGCGTCGATGCGGGCCTGTACCCAGTCGGCGTCCACCAGGACGTCACTGCGGCTCATGTTCTTCTCCTCCGGGGCAGTTGCGGACGTGCGCAAACGCTTGCCGGCACGCGGCGAGGGCAGCGCGCGGCGCTGCGCAGCGGGTGGGATGGGAGACGAGGCGGGGACGACTTCCCGGTAAGAGGGGGAACGTTCCCGCGTCAGACATGACGACAGAGCATGGCGGCGACGCGGCACAGGTCGACTGCCCGCCGCTTCGTGAGATCCGCCTGTCGCTTCATGCCCACGATCGTAGGGACGGCGGGTTGGCGTGTCACCGGTGTGTTGGATAGTGAGACGAGATCTTCCGGATAGTGGGACCAGGAAGACCGGAGGGGCGCTGGGGGTGCGCCCGAGGGGCGGTCGCGTGCCGCCCCTCCGGGGTCCGCGTCACGGGGAAGTCTGCCCTCCGGACACCGCGTCTCGCTGGGTGGACCGAAGGGGCGGAGGGCCCGTCCGTCAGCCGGCCAGGTTGACGTTCGAGCCGGTCAGGGTGATGTCCACACCGTCCTGCGTCGCCACGACCTTGTCCAGCTTGATGCCCTTCGGCAGACCGCTGATGCGCCGGTCGAAGTCCGTCTTCTGACGGATCGCGCGCTCCAGGCCCGGGAAGGCCTGGGCCTCGTCGGGCATCTTGTCCGCCCGCACCCGGACGGTGTCGCCGTTCACGATCGTGACGGTGGAGACGACGCTGCGCTCGATGGGCAGCCCCGCGAGCTGCACCTTGCCGGTGACCTTGACCTGGCTCTTGCCGGCGGAGCCCTGCCCGCCGAAGCCGACCTTCACGGTCGGGTCGTTGGTGGCCTTGCTGAGGTCCTCGTACGACAGGTGCGCCGTGCCCGTCGCCCGGCTCGCGACGGCGGAGCTGAAGCTGCTGTCGATCTTGACGTCCTGCAGCTTGGCGTCGAAGCCCGACACCCGGATCGACTGCCCGCCCGAACTCGCCGTCGCGCCGTCGAGCTTGACCTCGACTTCCTCCAGCGTGGAGTCGGCGATCTGCGTCAGGAAGGGAAAGCCCTTGATGGAGACCTCGGGCGTACCGGTCAGCCCCTGGCTGCTGCGGATCTTCTCCGCCGCCTGGTCCTCGGCGAAGTACACCGCAAGGCGGTCGGCGCCCACGAAAAGGGCCCCCAATATCACCGCGATGATCAGGGTTATGCGTATCGCGCGCATTCGGTCTCTCCAGCTCCCCCGGTCTCGGTCAGGCCCCTGCACTGGCCGTGCAATGCCAGGAGCCTAACCGGACCGCTGCGGAGGGAGGGACGGGCGATCAGCCCAGGACGCGGCCGAGCACGTAGACCGCCGGGGCCGCGGCCGCCAGCGGCAGGGCCACGCCCGCCGTCATGTGCACGAACCGCGACGGGTAGTCGTAGCTCGCCACGCGCAGGCC
This sequence comes from Streptomyces sp. URMC 124, assembly GCF_051386455.1. Lineage (NCBI taxonomy): Bacteria > Bacillati > Actinomycetota > Actinomycetes > Kitasatosporales > Streptomycetaceae > Streptomyces > Streptomyces sp. URMC 124. The sequence goes on along the minus strand of NZ_JBPQTS010000029.1, from coordinate 19,023 downwards.
GATCAGCGCGCAGGCGCCCGCGGCGAGACCCAGCAGGGCGGCGGACGTGCCCAGGTCCGTCAGGCCGCCGGTGGCGACGCCCGAACCCGCGGCCGCGAGCAGCGCCACGACGGGCGCCGCGAAGGACGGCAGCGGCAGCGCCCGGGCCAGCGCGGCCGCGGCCACGGCCGTGGCGCCGACCACGACGGCGTCCGAGGAGGCCGCGAGGTGACCGGCCGCGATGACCGTCAGCGCCGAGGATCCGGCGGCCGCCGTCAGCCCGTACAGCCGCTCGTCCGGCGAGGCGTGGCTGCGCAGCTGCAGAACGATGACCAGCAGGATCCACACGCCCAGCGTGCCGATGACGACGGTCGGCGCCTGCACGGACTCCGTGGCGAGCATCCCGATGTCGGCGGCGACGCCGCCCAGGAACGCCAGGGCGATGCCCTGCCGGGCGGGCCACATGCCGTTGAGCCGGAACCAGCCCGCCGCCGTCACGGCCTGCAGCAGCACCAGCGGCACCGCCAGCGCGAACTGGCCGAGCGGCGCGGTCAGCGCCAGCAGCGCGGCGAGCACCGTCGTGACCAGGGCGGGCTTGAGGCCCGGCGAGAGGATCTGCGCACGGCCCTCGGCCTTGGCCTTCTCCGCGGCCGTCATCGGCCGGTCGGCCACCTCGCCCGGCACGGGCTCGCGCACCGGCTCCGCCACTCGGGCCGGCTCGTGCGGAACGGGCAGGGCCCCGGCGCGCTCCTCGGGCAGCGCCCGGCGGCCGGCGTACGGCTCGGCGGGCTGCTGGGGGAGCGGGCTGCCGGGCCACGACGCGTCGTAGGAGTGGTCCTCGGCGGGGACGGGCGGCTGCTGCCACGTGCCCGTGTCCCACGTCGGCGTCTGCCAGGTCTGCGTGGGCGGGTCCTCCTGCTGCGCGGCGTAGCCCTGGCCGCCGTTGGTCGGCCACTGGTACGGCTGCGGCTGGGCCTGCTGCTGCGGCTGGGGCTGGGACTGCTGGGGCTGCTGCGCGTACGCGTCGTAGGAGTCGTAGGAGCCGTACGTCTCGCCGTACGCTCCCTGCCCCTGCTGACGGGGCTGCTGCTGCGCCTGCTGCGGGTGCTGGGCCTGCTGCTGGTGCTGCTGCTGGTCGTACGCGCCGTAGGCCCCGCCCTGGTCGTAGGACTGCGCGTCGTAACGCCGGGTGCGGGCGTCGTACTGGTCGTACGGGTCCTGCGGATCGTACGTGTGGTGCGGCTGGTTGCTCATGCTGCCGGGGTCACCCTCCTGCGAAGGGCGGGAGCACCTCGACGGTGCCGCCCTCGGCCAGTTGGACCGATGCGTGGTCGCGGGTGCCGACCGGGGCGCCGTCCACCAGGAACGAACAGCGCGCCAGCACCCGGGCGAACTCGGGGGACCCCGCGTGCCGCCGGCGGGCCGCGTCCAGCGCCTCCGCGAGCGTCCGCGCCGCGTACGGCTCCTCGGCCGTACCGGTGGCGGCCTTCGCCGCGGCCCAGTACCGCATGGTGCCCACCGGTCCCGGCTGCGCCGGCAGGGCCGGTTTCACCGGTTGTGCCGGTTCTGTCGTCGCCACGGCGACCCCTTTCCTTCTTCTGCCGCCTCCCATGATGACGGGTGCCGGGCGGGGGGCCGCCCGCCCCCGTAAATACGGAGGCCGCACGGCGAGGCGCTCGCTTACGCTGCCCAGTGTGCTGGTCCGACTATCACGGGCGTATCTGAGGCCCTACTCCACATCGATCGCGCTGATCGTGCTCCTGCAGCTCGTCCAGACGCTTGCCACGCTCTACCTACCCTCACTCAACGCAGACATCGTCGACAACGGTGTCGTCAAGGGCGACACCAGCTACATCCTCGCCCTCGGCGGCGCGATGCTCGCGGTCACCCTCGTACAAATCGTCTGCGCGATCGGCGCGGTCTACTTCGGGGCCCGCACCGCCATGGCGGTCGGCCGCGACCTGCGCGCGGCCGTCTTCGACCGCGTGCAGTCCTTCTCCGCGCGCGAGATGGGCCACTTCGGTGCGCCCTCCCTGATCACCCGCACCACCAACGACGTCCAGCAGATCCAGCTGCTGGTGCTGATGGCGTTCACGCTGATGGTCTCCGCGCCCATCATGTGCGTGGGCGGCATCCTGATGGCGCTCGAACAGGACGTGCCGCTGTCCGCCCTGCTGCTCGTCATCGTCCCCGTCCTCGGCGTGATCGTCTCTCTGATCATCTGGCGGATGCGACCGATTTTCCGCGGCGTCCAGGACAAGATCGACACCGTCAACCGGGTGCTGCGCGAGCAGATCACCGGCATCCGCGTCATCCGCGCCTTCGTCCGGGACGCCCACGAGCGGGAACGTTTCGACGGCGCCAACGCCGACCTGATGGACGTCTCCCTCAAGGCCGGCCGGCTGATGTCGCTGATGTTCCCCTCCGTGATGCTGGTCGTGAACCTCTCCTCCATCGCCGTCCTGTGGTTCGGCGGCCACCGCATCGAGGGCGGTGACATGGAGATCGGCGCGCTCACGGCGTTCCTCAGCTACCTCATGCAGATCCTGATGGCCGTCATGATGGCCACCTTCATGTTCATGATGGTGCCGCGCGCCGAGGTCTGCGCCGAGCGCGTCCAGGAGGTCCTCGCCACCGACTCCAGCGTGGTGCCCCCGGCGAACCCGGTCACCGAGCTGCGCAGCGGCGGCCACCTGGAGCTCGACGGCGTCGGGTTCCGCTACCCCGGCGCGGAGGAGCCCGTCCTGCGCGACGTCTCCCTCGTCGCCCGGCCCGGCGAGATCACGGCCGTCATCGGCTCCACCGGCAGCGGCAAGTCCACGCTGCTCGGCCTGATCCCGCGGCTGTTCGACGCGACCTCCGGCACGGTGCGGGTGGGCGGCGTGGACGTCCGCGAGCTCGACCCCGCCCGCTCCGCCGAGGCCGTCGGCCTCGTCCCGCAGAAGCCCTACCTCTTCACCGGAACCGTCGCCTCCAACCTGCGCTACGGACGCCCCGACGCCACCGACGAGGAGCTGTGGCAGGCGCTGGAGACGGCGCAGGCCCGCGACTTCGTCGAGAGCATGGACGGCGGCCTGGAGGCCCCGATCGCCCAGGGCGGCACCAACGTCTCCGGCGGGCAGCGCCAGCGCCTCGCCATCGCCCGGGCCCTGGTCCGCAAGCCCGACATCTATCTCTTCGACGACTCCTTCTCCGCCCTCGACTACGCCACCGACGCCCGCCTGCGGGCCGCGCTGGCCCGCGAGACGGGGGAGGCGACCGTCGTCATCGTCGCCCAGCGCGTGTCCACGATCCGCGACGCCGACCGCATCGTCGTCCTGGACGAGGGCCGCGTCGTCGGCACCGGCACCCACACCGAGCTGATGGCCGGCAACGAGACCTACCGGGAGATCGTGCTCTCCCAGCTCACCGAGGAGGAGGCGGCGTGACGACCCCGGAGAAACCGGCTTCCCCGGGCGGCGGCAAGCCGGACGCCCCGGCACCCGGCGGCAAGCCCGGCGCCCCGGCACCCGGCGGCCCCGGCCGCCGCGGGCCCGCCCCCGCCACCGGCATAGCCCGCTTCATGGGCGGCCAGCCCACCGAGCGGTCCATGGACTTCGCGGGCTCCGCCAAGCGGCTGCTGGGCAGCCTCAGACCCGAGCGGGCCCTGATCACCGTCGCGCTCGTCCTGTGCGTGGCGAGCGTCGCCCTGTCCGTCCTCGGCCCGAAGATCCTCGGCCGGGCCACCGACCTGATCTTCGCGGGCGTCATCGGGAACAAGTTCCCCGACGGCATCAGCAAGGCCGAGGCCGTCGAGCAGATGCGCCGGCAGGGCGAGGGCACCGTCGCCGACCTGCTGGGCTCGGTCGACTTCACCCCCGGCCGGGGCATCGACTTCGACGCCGTCGGCGAGGTGCTGCTCTGGGTCCTGCTGATCTACGTCGGCGCGTCCCTGTTCGGCCTCGTCCAGGCGCGGATCGCCACCACCGTCGTCCAGCGCGCCGTCTTCCGGCTGCGCCGGGACGTCGAGGAGAAGCTCGGCCGGCTGCCGCTGAGCTACTTCGACAGGCAGCCGCGCGGCGAGGTCCTCTCCCGCGCCACCAACGACATCGACAACATCGCACAGACCCTCCAGCAGACCATGAGCCAGATCGTCACCTCGCTGCTGACGATCACGGGCGTGCTGGCCGTGATGTTCTGGATCTCCTGGCTGCTCGCCCTGGTGGCGCTGGTCACCGTCCCGGTGTCCGTGGTCGTCGCCACGAAGATCGGCAAGCGGGCGCAGCCGCAGTTCGTCGCCCAGTGGAAGACCACCGGCAAGCTCAACGCCCACATCGAGGAGATGTACACCGGGCACGCGCTGGTGAAGGTCTTCGGCCGCGAGAAGGAGTCCGCGGAGATCTTCCGCAAGGAGAACGAGGACCTCTTCCAGGCCGGCTTCAAGGCCCAGTTCATCTCGGGCGTCATCCAGCCCGCGATGATGTTCATCGGCAACCTCAACTACGTGCTCGTCGCCGTCGTCGGCGGCCTGCGGGTCGCCTCCGGCGCGCTGTCCATCGGTGACGTGCAGGCCTTCGTGCAGTACTCGCGGCAGTTCAGCCAGCCCCTCACCCAGGTGGCCTCCATGGCCAACCTCGTGCAGTCCGGCGTCGCCTCCGCCGAGCGCGTCTTCGAACTGCTCGACGCCGAGGAGCAGTCCCCGGACGCGGCCGACGCGCCCCGGCCGGAGCGGGTGCGCGGCGAGGTGGCCTTCGAGGAGGTCTCCTTCCGCTACGAGCCCGACAAGCCGCTCATCGACGGCCTGTCGCTGACCGTCCGGCCCGGCCAGACCGTCGCCATCGTCGGCCCCACCGGCGCCGGCAAGACCACGCTGGTCAACCTGCTCATGCGGTTCTACGAGGTCGGCGGGGGCCGCATCACCCTCGACGGGACCGACATCGCCGCCATGTCGCGCGAGGAGCTGCGCTCCCACATCGGCATGGTCCTGCAGGACACCTGGCTCTTCGGTGGCACCATCGCGGAGAACATCGCCTACGGGGCGCCCGAGGGCACCTCCATGGACAAGATCGTGGAAGCGGCGCGCGCCACGCACGTCGACCGCTTCGTGCGCACCCTGCCCGACGGGTACGGGACGGTCATCGACGACGAGGGCTCCAACGTCAGCGTCGGCGAGAAGCAGCTCATCACCATCGCCCGGGCGTTCCTGGCCGAGCCGGAGATCCTCGTCCTGGACGAGGCGACGAGCTCCGTCGACACCCGCACGGAGGTCCTCATCCAGCAGGCGATGGGCCGCCTGCGCGCGGGCCGCACGAGCTTCGTGATCGCCCACCGCCTGTCCACGATCCGCGACGCGGACGTCATCCTTGTGATGGAGTCCGGCCACATCGTGGAACAGGGCACGCACGACGGCCTGCTGGCGGCGGGCGGCGCGTACGCGCGCCTGTACGAGGCCCAGTTCGCGGAGCCGGTCGCCGAGCAGGCGTAGCGCCGTGCCGGCGGACCGGGGCTTGCCGCTTGCGGCGGCCCCGATTCCGCCGGCCCCTCGCCGTGGTGGTCACGCGCCGCGGCGGCGGTTGCGAGAGGCTGGGCCCCTCAAGCCTGTGCCGCCGCGGCGGCGCGCCACCACGAACGCGGCTGACCGGCGGTTGCGAGGGGCGGAGCCCCTCGTTCTCTTGCCGCCGCGGCGGCGCGCAGCCCCTACGCGGGAGACCGGCGGTGCCCGGCCGTCGCCCAGTCCGCGATGCGTGCCAGCAGCGCAGCGTTCGCCGCGCTCTCCGCGTGGCCGAAGCCCCGTTCGATCCACAGTTCCGTGGACTGTGGATCGCCCGCGCCGGCGAGGGCGTACGGGTGGTCCAGCGGGAAGTACGCGTCGCGGTCGCCGTGCACGATCAGCAGCGGCCGTGGCGCGATCAGCGGGACGGCCTCGACGGGGGAGAGCGGGACGGGGTCCCAGTCCTCCGCCTGGACCCGCGTCCCCAGCCCGTAGCGCGCGATCAGCCGCCCCGCGGGGCGGCTGATCGCCCAGTGCAGCCTGCGCATGGGCGCGGTACCGCGGTAATACCAACGTGACGGCGCACTGACCGCCACGACCGTGTCGGCATGTGCGTCCGTGCGCCCCGCGTGCTCCCCGTACTCCGCACGCGCCTGCGGGCCGTAGAGCGCGGCGTGCCGCAGCACCACGGAGCCGCCCATCGAGAAGCCGACCGTGGCGACCCGCTCGTGCCCGAGCGAGCGTGCCCACCGCACCGCGGCGGCCAGGTCGAGCACCTCGCGGTCGCCGACCGAGGAGTGGCCGCCCGAGTCGCCGTGTCCCCGGAACGAGAACGTGATCACGGCCGCACGCTGGGCGAACACCCGCGCCGCCCGGCGCAGCCCGGGCCGGTCGAGGGCCCCGGTGAAGCCGTGCGCGAGCACCACCGCGGGGGTGTCCGGCGGCGGGAGGCGCGACTCCGCACAAGGCTCGTAGGCCGCTTCCACGCGGACCCCGTCGGCTGTCAAGAGCGCGATGCGATGACCACTCGAAGTGATCGACGAAACACAAGGTCGTGCAAAATCGTCCGGACCTCGGAAAGTCATGTGGGTTATTCTGCTGGGCAGAGAGGATCCGGGCAGAGTAGCCCCCGGGTCCTTTTGTGCATTCATGTGCTGAGACAAGTGCTGGGACGCACGCAACCGTACGAAGCAGTGCCGCACTCTCCCCCAGAGCAAGGCCCTGGGTGGTACCCCTTCGCAGGGACCGAGGAGGAACCGACGTCATGGGCGAGCGAAGCGCGCGGGTCCGCAAGGACCGTACGACCAGTGAGGCGGGTGGCAGCCGATGAGTTCCCTGCTGCTCCTGACCAATGCCCTCCAGCCCTCCACGGAGGTGCTCCCGGCGCTCGGCCTGCTCCTGCACAGCGTGCGGGTGGCCCCCGCCGAGGGCCCGGCCCTCGTGGACACCCCCGGTGCCGACGTCATACTGATCGACGGCCGCCGTGACCTTCCGCACGTGCGCAGCCTCTGCCAGCTGCTGCGCTCCACCGGCCCGGGCTGCCCGCTGATCCTCGTCGTCACCGAGGGCGGCCTCGCGGCCGTCACCGCCGACTGGGGCGTGGACGACGTCCTGCTCGACACCGCGGGCCCGGCCGAGGTCGAGGCGCGGCTGCGGCTGGCGATGGGCCGCCAGCAGATCTCGACGGACGACAGCCCGATGGAGATCCGCACGGGTGACCTGTCGGTCGACGAGGCGACGTACAGCGCGAAGCTCAAGGGGCGGGTGCTGGACCTGACCTTCAAGGAGTTCGAGCTGCTGAAGTACCTCGCCCAGCACCCGGGCCGGGTCTTCACGCGCGCCCAGCTGCTGCAGGAGGTCTGGGGCTACGACTACTTCGGCGGCACCCGCACGGTCGACGTGCACGTGCGGCGGCTGCGGGCGAAGCTCGGGCCCGAGCACGAGTCGCTCATCGGCACCGTGCGGAATGTCGGATATCGGTTCGTTGTGCCCGAGAAGATCGACAACCCCGGCGAGGGCAAGCAGAAGGACTCGGCCACGGCGCAGCGGACGGAGGAGCCCAAGGCCGCGAAGAGCGGGGCAGCTCGCCCGGCCGAGCGGTGAGTGGACCCGCGTAGACTTCCGCGCGTGGCCAAGGTGACGCGGGACGATGTGGCGAGACTGGCGGGGACGTCGACCGCGGTGGTCAGCTATGTCATCAACAACGGACCGAGGCCGGTGGCACCGGCCACGCGCGAGCGCGTGCTGGCCGCGATCAAGGAGCTGGGGTACCGCCCGGACCGGGTCGCCCAGGCGATGGCGTCCCGCCGCACGGACCTCATAGGCCTGATCATCCCCGACGCCCGCCAGCCCTTCTTCGCGGAGATGGCGCACGCGGTCGAACAGGCCGCGGCCGAGCGCGGCAAGATGGTGCTCGTCGGCAACTCCGACTACCTCGACGAGCGCGAGGTGCACTACCTGCGCGCGTTCCTGGGCATGCGGGTCTCCGGCCTGATCCTCATCAGCCAGGGCCCGAGCGAGCACGCGGCCGCCGAGATCGACGCCTGGGACGCCCGGGTGGTCCTGATGCACCGCCGCCCCGACGCCATCGACGACGTGGCCGTCGTCACGGACGACGTCGGCGGCGCCCAGCTGGCCACCCGCCACCTGCTGGAGCACGGCCACCCCTACGTGGCCTGCCTCGGCGGCACGGAGCGCACCCCGACCATCGGCGACCCCGTCACCGACCACGTCGAGGGCTGGCGCCGCGCCATGCGGGAGGCCGGGAAGTCCCTGGAGGGCCGGCTCTTCCCGGCCCCGTACAACCGCTACGACGCCTACAAGGTCGCCCTGGAGCTGCTCTCCGGGCCCGACCGCCCGCCGGCGCTGCTCTGCGCCACCGACGACCAGGCGATCGGTGTCCTGCGGGCGGCGCGGGAGCTGCGCATCGACGTGCCCGGCGAGCTCGCCGTGGCCGGCTTCGACGACGTCAAGGAAGCCGCCCTGACCGACCCGCCGCTGACGACGGTCGCCTCCGACCGGCAGGCCATGGCGCGTGCCGCGGTGGACCTCGTCCTGGACGACTCGCTGCGGGTGACGGGCACGCGCCGCGAGCGGCTCAAGCAGTTCCCGTCGGCGCTGGTGGTCCGGCGCTCCTGCGGCTGCGGCGACTGACGGACAGGCCCTACCCGCGGCCGCGGCGGGCCTTATACGGAACCGACGGACTTCTCGGCCCGTTTTCAGTGCTCCCTCAGACAGTTCTCATCTCCGGGCAGCAGAGTCGTGCCCATGACGGACAGCACTCGCCCCTACGGCGCCCAGGACCCGCAGCAGCCGCAGCACCTGCAGCACCCGCAGGAGCCGCAGTACTCCTCGTACCCGCAGCCGCCCGCGCACCCGCCGCAGCAGCCCGTCACCACCGCGAGCGGGGTGACCGTCTGGCCCGGTGACGGCGCCGGGAACGGCGGGGGCGGGAACGGCGGCGGGACCCCGTACGCCGGCTTCGCCGAGCCCGCCGCCCCGGGGCCGCGCGGCGCCCACCGCGCCCGCAAGCCCGCGACGCTGCTCGCCGCCGTGGCCCTCATCGCCGCGGTCGTCGGCGGCGGCTCCGCCGCCCTCGTCGGTGAGCTCACCAGCCGCGCCGACCGCGTCAGCCAGTCCACGCCCGTCCAGAACGCCTCCTCCAGGAGCAACGGGGGAGTGGCCGCCGTCGCGAAGGCCGTGAGCCCGAGCATCGTCGAGATCAAGGCGTCCACCACCAGCGGGCAGTCCACCGGCTCGGGCGTGATCATCACGGCCGACGGCGAGATCGTCACCAACAACCACGTCGTCGCGGGCGCCGACACCGTGCAGGTCGGCTTCAGCGACGGCAGCACCAAGACCGCCAAGGTCGTGGGCACCGACCCCGGCAAGGACCTCGCCCTGATCAAGGTGCAGGGCGCGAGCGGGCTGAAGGCCGCCAAGCTCGGGGACTCCGGCAAGGTCAGGGTCGGCGACGAGGTCGTCGCCATCGGCTCCCCCGAAGGCCTCACCGGCACCGTCACCAGCGGCATAGTCTCCGCCCTCGACCGCGACGTGACCGTCGCCAAGGAACAGGGCGGGGGCGGGCAGGGGCAGGGGCAGGAGCGGCAGCGCCGCGGCGGCCCGCAGTGGCCCTTCGAGTTCGGCGGCAACCAGTACAACGGCGACACCGGCTCGTCCAAGACCACCTACAAGGCCCTCCAGACCGACGCCTCCCTCAACCCCGGCAACTCCGGCGGCGCGCTGATCAACATGAACGGCGAGATCATCGGCATCAACTCCGCCATGTACGCCCCCAGTTCCGGCGACTCCGCGGGCAGCGTCGGCCTCGGCTTCGCCATCCCCGTCGACACGGTCAAGGCCGACCTCGCGAAGCTCCGGGCGGGTGGCGACGGCAGCTGAGCGCACGGCCGTGCGAGGCTGAGAAGCACCCTGCCCCCTCCGTACCCGTGAGGTAAGCCGATGAGCCCCGCCGACCACGGCGACCAGCCCGCCCGCATCCTGATCGTGGACGACGAGCCCGCCGTCCGCGAGGCCCTGCGCCGCAGCCTCGCCTTCGAGGGGTACGCCACCGAGCAGGCCGTCGACGGGCTCGACGCGGTCGCCAAGGTCGCCTCCTTCGACCCGGAACTGATCGTGCTGGACGTCCTCATGCCCCGCATGGACGGCCTCACCGCCGCCCGCCGCCTGCGCGCCTCCGGCGTCACCGTGCCCATCCTCATGCTGACCGCCCGCGACACCGTGGGCGACCGCGTCACCGGCCTGGACGCCGGCGCCGACGACTACCTCGTCAAGCCCTTCGAACTCGACGAGCTGCTCGCCCGCATCCGCGCCCTGCTGCGCCGCAGCGCCTACGCCACGGCCGCGCCCGCCGCCTCCGCCACGCTCTCCTTCGCCGACCTGCGGATGAACCTCGACACCCGCGAGGTCACGCGCGGCGAGCGGGCCGTCGAGCTGACCCGTACGGAGTTCACCCTGCTGGAGCTGTTCCTGGCGCACCCGCGGCAGGTCCTCACCCGCGAACAGATCCTCAAGGCCGTCTGGGGCTTCGAGTTCGAGCCGTCCTCCAACTCCCTCGACGTGTACGTGATGTACCTGCGCCGCAAGACCGAGGCCGGCGGCGAGATGCGCCTCGTCCACACCGTGCGCGGCGTCGGCTACGTCCTCCGCGCGGACGGCGCCGAATGATCGCGAGATTCCAGCGGCTGCCGCTGCGCTCGCGGCTGGCGCTGCTGACCGCGGCCGCCGTCGCCGTGGCCGTCGCCGCCGCGGCCGTCGCGTGCTGGCTGGTCACCCGGCAGGAGCTGGAACACCAGCGGGACACGACGCTGACGAGCGTCCGCGCGGACGACGCCACCGTCAAGACGCTGCTGCGCACCTGCGGATCCGTGCCCACCGGCCCGTCCACGCTCTTCCGCCCCTACACCGTGCAGATCATCACCGGCGAGGGCTTCGTCTGCAGCACCGTCGGCAAGTCCCCCATCAAGGTGGAGGCCGACGACCTCCTCGTCGCCCGGCGGCAGCAGGACCGCACCCTGCACGACGCGCAGGCCGAGGACGGCACCGAGATGCGGGTCGCGACCTCGCCCGGGCCCGTGCCCGGCACCGCCGTCTCCATCGCCCAGCCGCTCAGCGAGATCGACCGGCCCCTGAACGCGCTCGCCATCGTCCTCGCCATCACCGCGGGCGTCGGCGTCCTCCTCGCCGCCACCGCCGGCGCCGGCATCGCCCGGGCCGGGCTGCGGCCCGTCGACCGGCTCACCGGAGCCGTCGAACACATCGCCCGCACCGAGGACCTGGCCGTCCGCATCCCCGTCGAAGGCGAGGACGAGATCGCCCGCCTCTCGCGCTCCTTCAACGCCATGACCGCCGCCCTCGCCTCCTCCCGCGACCGGCAGCAGCAGCTCATCGCCGACGCCGGACACGAACTGCGCACCCCGCTCACCTCGCTGCGCACCAACATCGACCTGCTCGTGCGCAGCGAGGAGACCGGGCGCGCGATCCCTCCCGAGGACCGCAAGGAGCTGCTTGCCAGCGTCCGGGCCCAGATGACCGAGCTGGCCGCGCTCATCGGCGACCTGCAGGAGCTCTCCCGGCCCGACGCCGGGCCCGGCAGCGAGCCCGTGCAGGTGATCGCCCTGCACGAGGCCGCCGGGCGGGCGGTGGAACGGGCCCGGCTGCGCGGCGCCGGGCTGACGTTCCGGGTGGACCTGCAGAGCTGGTACGTCCGCGCCGAACCGGCCGCCCTGGAACGGGCACTGGTCAACCTGCTCGACAACGCCGTGAAGTTCAGCCCGCCGGGCGGAGCGGTGGAGGTCTCCCTGTCCTCCGCCACGGGAGAGCTGACCGTCCGCGACCACGGCCCGGGCATCGCCCCGGACGAGCTCCCCCACGTCTTCGACCGCTTCTGGCGCTCCCCGTCCGCCCGCAGCATGCCCGGCAGCGGCCTGGGCCTGTCCATCGTCGCGCGGACGGTGCAGCAAGCGGGCGGCGAGGTGGCCCTGCGACCGGCACCGGGCGGCGGAACTGTGGCGTCCGTACGCCTCCCGGGGGCGCCGGTGGCTCCGCCGGCGCTGCTATGAACGCGTGATTGCGTGGCCCCGCCCGTCAATATCGGTGCGGTCGCCATCATTTCCGGCGGATCCCGGGCGCTTCGTACTTGTGGGACCGACCGGCCCCTCTAGCGTGATCGGCATGTCATGCGATCCGTGCAACCGGGACGACCACGCGACCGCCGCGACCTCCCGCCCCCGGCCGTACGACACGGTGATCCCGACGCCCAGCGGCGGGAGATGGGTCAGCCGGAGCTGCGTGGCGGGGAATCGGTCCCGGTAGTCCGCGGTGAGCAGCTCCTCAGTCAACCGCGCTGCCTCGGCGGTCAGTTCTTCCAGGCCGTACGCCTCCAGGACGGTGCGGACGGTGGATTGCGCTACGGCGTGCGCTGCGTGGGCGGAGCGCGGGTCGTGGGGCAGGTCGAGCGCGTACGACCAGGGGGTCTGCGGCGATACCGTGGCCATGCTGGCTCCTCTGACGAGGCGAGCAGGTGAGTGGGCGCTGCTCACCACCGTACGCCGCTCGGCCAAAGGTATTTAGCGGCGTTGGCAGAACTACTTCGGTAAGCACCCATGTGGGTGACGCGCGGGAGAGGCGTGGAGATGCCGGTGAGGAGCAGTCCGACGGCACGTCAGCTCCGTCTCGGTGCCGAGCTGCGCAAGCTGCGCGAGCGCGCGGGACTGACGTCGACCGAGGCCGGGCGCCTCCTGGGCACCAACCAGGCGCAGATCAGCAATATCGAGGCCAGCCGCTACGGGGTGAGCGCCGAGCGCCTGCGCGCCCTCGCGCGCAACTACTCCTGCTCCGACGAGGCGCTGGTGGCAGCCCTGATCGAGATGGCGGGAGAGCGCAAGCGCGGCTGGTGGGAGGAGTACCGCGAGATCCTCCCGGCCGGACTGCTGGACCTGGCCGAGCTGGAGCACCACGCGGTGGCCCTGCGCGCCTCGTACGTCGCCCACCTGCCGGGGCTGCTGCAGACGGCCGAGCACTGCCGGGAGATCTTCCGCCAGGTGGTGCCGCCGCTGAGCCCGCCCGAGGTGGAGCACCGGGTCTCGCACCGCATCAAGCGCCAGGCCGTCCTCTACCGGGACGACCCCACCCCGTACACGGCGATCGTCCACGAGGCCGCCCTGCGGATGCGCTTCGGCGGGCCGCCGGTCGCGGGGCCGCAGCTGCGGCACATCCTCGCCATGAGCGAGCGCGAGCACATCAGGGTGCTGGTGATCCCCTTCGACGCCGGGGCGTTCCCCGGCTCGGGGCAGTCGACGCTGTTCGCGGTCGGTCCGGTGCCCCAGCTGGACACGGTGCACGTCGACCGCGAACACGGCTCGGAACTGGTGGACGCGGCGGCGCAATTGGACCGCTACCGCATGGTGCTCGACCGCATGGAGTCCGTGGCTCTGGACGAGCGGAAGTCCAGGGACCTGATCCTGGACATCGTCCGCGCCCTGGAGGGCAGGTGAACGGGTGAACCTGGGCGTCCGCGGCCCTCGGGCGCCCGCCCGGGGGGTAGGGCTCAGGTGTACGGCTCGTCCGGTTCACGAAAGGCGGCGGCTATGAGCAATGACCTGGGGAGTCTGCTCGGCGGACTGCTCGGCGGCGGATCCGGCCGGGGCGGTGCGCTGCTGGGCGCGCTGCTCACCTCGCTCGGCGGCGCCGGCACGCACGGCGCGGGCAGCAACCCGCTCGGCGCCCTGCTGGACACCCTCAAGGAGGGCGGCCTGGGGGAGAAGACCGACTCGTGGGTCGGCAAGGGGGCGAACCAGGAGGTCAGCGGCCCCGAGGTGGCCCAGGCCCTGCCGTACCAGGCGCTCGACCACGTGGCGCAGCAGGCGGGCGTGAGCCCGGAGGAGGCGGCCGACGAGCTCGCCCGGACCCTGCCGCAGGCGGTCGACAAGCTGACCCCGGCAGGCGAGGTGCCGGAGGGGTCGCTGGAGGACCTGATCCGGCAGCAGTCGTAAGGGAGCGGACGGCCCCGGCGTGCTCCGGGGCCGTCCTCGGCGTTACTTGACGATCGCGATGCGGTCCGCGGCCGGCGGGGCCAGCGGGGCCGCCTTCGAGGAGTGCGCCGTCAGGTAGGCGTTGAAGGCGTCCAGGTCGGAGCCGCCGACGCGCTTGTTGGTGCCCTCCTTGAAGGCGGGGAAGCCGTCGCCGCCGCCCATCAGGAACTCGTTGCCCGTGACGCGGTAGGTCTTCGCCGGGTCGAGGGCGGTGCCGTTGAGCTTGACCGACGAGGCCACGACGCGGTCGGCGCCCTTCTTCGTCATGTCCAGGGTGTAGGTCAGGCCCTTGCTGATCTGCAGGATCTTCGGCTGGTCCGTGTTCGGGCCGCTGACCTGCTGCTGGAGGGCCGCGATGACCTGTGCGCCGGTCAGGTCCTTGGTCTGCATCATGTTGGTGAACGGCTGGACGGTGAACGCCTCGCCGTACGTCACGACGCCGTCGCCCTCGCCGCCCGAGGCCTTGAAGGCCAGGTCGGAGCGGATGCCACCGGGGTTCATGAAGGCGATCTGGGCGCCGCCCTTGTCGGCCGGGGCCATGGCCTCCAGCTGGGCGTCGGCGAGGACGTCACCGAGCGGCTTCTCGTAGGCCTCGCTCCCGCGGCCGTTGACGTCGGCGGTGATGTAGCCGACGGGCTTGTTGGCCACCGGTGCCGCCAGGGCCTTCCAGCGGTCGATCAGCTTGGTCATGTCCGCGGCCTTGGGCTGCGTGCGGTCGACGACGTGGTTCTTCGCGCGCGGGCTCTTGACCGCGGTGCGGACGATGTCCTTCGTGCGGCGGTCGTACGTCAGTGTCGTGTCGGTGAAGACGCGGCCGAAGGAGGCGGCCGAGGTGACCGTGCGCGGGGCGCCCGACGGGTCGGGGATGGTGCAGGCGTAGGCCTGGTGGGTGTGGCCCGTGACGAGGGCGTCCACCTTCGGCGTGACCTTCTTCGCGATCTCCACGATCGCGCCGGAGATGCCCGCGCCGACGCCCGGGGTGTCGCAGTCGTAGTTGTACGCGCCGGAGGCGGGCATGCCGCCCTCGTGGACGAGGGTGACGATCGCCTTCACGCCCTGGCGGTCGAGCTCCTTGGCGTACTTGTTGATCGTCTCGACCTCGTCGGCGAACTTCAGGCCCTTGACGCCCTCGGCCGTGACGACGTCCGGGGTGCCCTCCAGGGTGAGGCCGATGATGCCGATCTTCACGCCCTTGTGCTTCCACACCGTGTAGGGCTTGAGGATCTGCTTGCCGGTCTTCTCGTCGGTGACGTTGGCCGCGAGGTACGGGAAGTCGGCGCCCTGGAAGGTCTTGCCCTTCTCGAAGCAGCCCTCCTTGGGGTGGCAGCCGCCCTTCTGCATGCGCAGCAGCTCGGCACGGCCCTCGTCGAACTCGTGGTTGCCGACGGAGGTAGCGTCCAGCTTGATCTTGTTGAGCGCCTCGATGGTCGGCTCGTCGTGGAAGAGGCCGGTCATCAGCGGGCTCGCGCCGACCATGTCGCCGGCGGCCGCGGTGATCGAGTACTCGTGCCCCTTGCGGGCGGTGCGCAGCGAGTTGGCGAGGAACTCGACGCCGCCGGCGGGCACGGCCTTCGTCGTGCCGTCCGGCTGGGCCTCGGTGACGGTGCCCGAGGAGCCCTGCGGCGGCTCGAGGTTGCCGTGCAGGTCGTTGAAGGAGAGCAGCTGGACGTCCACGGTGCGGCCGTGGGTGCGGGCGTCGGCCGGGGCGGCGGTGGCCAGGACACCGGCGGTGGCGGCGAGCGCGGCGGCGGTCGCGGTCAGCCGTCTCGCCAGGCGCTTGCGTGGCGGCGTCGCGTGCATGTGTTCCCCTTTATGCATGTTTGCGGGTGAGAGGTGGCTGGAATGGTCTGCGGCAGCCTAGATCAACCCGCGTAGAACGTCAGCACGGTTGGCTGTGACGATTCGGCGTCACCCGCGTCGTAGGCTCGCCCCATGAGCGACGTCACGAACAACGCGAACGGGCAGCGGTCGGTCGAGGTGCTGGAGGAACTCCCGCCCGAGGTGGCGCGGGACGTGCTGCAGCTGGTGACGGAGGCGGCGGCGGTCGACGGGCAGCCGGCCGTCTCCGAGCAGGGGCGGCTGCAGCTGAAGGGCCGTCGGCCCGGCGTGCGGCACGTGCTGCTGCGCACCGGCGAAGGGCAGCTCGTGGGCTACGGGCAGCTGGAGGACAGCGACCCGGTCGAGGCGCCCGCGGGCGAGCTCGTGGTGCACCCCTCCTGCCGCGGCCGGGGGCACGGGCGGGCCCTCGGGTCGGCGCTGCTGCACGAGTCGGGCAAGCGGCTGCGGATCTGGGCGCACGGCGGCCACCCGGCGGCGCGGCACCTGGCGCAGGTGCTCGGCCTGAGCCTCTTCCGCGAGCTGCGGCAGATGCGGCGCTCGCTGCAGGACCTCACCCTCGCCGAGCCGGTGCTTCCCCCGGGCGTGACCGTCCGGACGTTCCTGCCCGGCGAGGACGACGCGGAGTGGCTCGCGGTGAACGCGGCGGCCTTCGCCCACCACCCCGAGCAGGGCTCGCTCGTCCAGCGCGACCTCGACGACCGCAAGGCCGCGAGCTGGTTCGACCCCAAGGGCTTCTTCCTCGCCGAGAAGGACGGCCGGATCATCGCCTTCCACTGGACGAAGGTGCACGCGGAGGAGGGCCTGGGCGAGGTCTACGTCCTGGGCGTCGCCCCGGGCGCGCAGGGCGGCGGCCTGGGCAAGTCCCTCACCGCCATCGGCCTGCGCCACCTGGCCGCCCAGGGCCTGCCCACGGCCATGCTCTACGTCGACGCCGACAACGCGGCGGCGGTCGCGGTGTACGAGGGCCTGGGGTTCCAGATCCACGAGACGGACCTGATGTACCGGACGGAGAGCTAGGCGGGGCCGGGCGGGCCGGGTGCCCGTGCTGCGCTCCCTGGCGTCGAGGGCGCAGGTGACGGTATGAACGCGAACTCACGCCGGGTGCTCTACCTGATCGTCTGTGCCGCGGGCCCGGCCGTGGACGCCGTGCGTCCGGTGGCCGCGGCGCGGGACCGCGGCTGGGACGTGTGCGTGATCGCCACTCCGGCCGCCGCCGAAGGAGACTTCATCGACCGGCCCGCCCTGGAGACCGCCTCGGGCAGACCCGTGCGCAGCACGTGGCGCCGGTCCGGCGAGGAGAAGCGCAACCCACCGGCCGATGCCGTCGTCGTGGCGCCGATGACCATGAACACTGCCAACAAATGGGCCGCCGGGATCGCCGACACCTACGCCCTGGGTCTGATGGCCGAGGCGGTCGGTCTCGGGCTGCCCGTGGTCGCCCTGCCGTTCTGGTCGACGGCTCTGGACTCCCACCCCGCCACGCGGCGTGCCGTGCAGACGCTGCGGGGAACCGGCGTCCGGGTCCTGTACGGAGAAGGGGAGTGGACCCCCCACGCGCCGGGCACGGGCGACGAACGGCGCCCGGCCTTTCCGTGGGGCCTCGCCCTGGACGTCGTGGAGGACGTGGTGCCCCGACCCTAGCCGCGAGCGCGCCCCCCCCGTTTGACAGGCCGTGTCCCCATCCCGCACCCTTTCACTAGTCAAGTAGTGAAAGGGGCCCGCGTGGTCGAGTTCCGCATCGACCGGCGCAGTGGGGTCGCCACGTACCTGCAGATCGTCCAGCAGGTCAAGCAGGCCCTGCGCCTGGGCCTGCTCGCGCCCGGCGACAAGCTGCCCACGGCCAAAGAGGTCGTCGCGGCCACGGCCATCAACCCCAACACCGTCCTCAAGGCCTACCGCGAGCTCGATCGCGAGGGCCTGGTCGAGGCGCGCCCCGGGCTCGGGACGTTCGTGCGGCGCTCGCTGGCACGCCCGCAGGCCGCCGCCGACTCGCCGCTGCGCGCCGAGCTGACCGGCTGGATGGAGCGCGCCCGCGAGGCCGGACTGGAGCGGGAGGACGTGGCGGCGCTGCTCGCCTCCGTCCTGGAGGAAGGGTTCGACGGGCCCGGGGGAAGTGCGGGGCAGGGGCGCGGCCCGCGCGAGACGAACAAGGGGAGCGGATGACCGGGATGGCTGGGGTGGCCGGGACGACCGGGGCGGCGGAGGCGGCCGAGAAGGCCGAGATGACCGAGATGGCCGGGCTGACCTTCCAGCCCGACCGCACCGCCGTGGAAGCGGTCGGCCTCGGGGTGGCCTACCGGCGCCGCCGGGCGCTCGACGGCTGCTCCTTCCGGCTCCCCGCGGGCCGCGTCTGTGCGCTCGTGGGGCCCAACGGTGCGGGCAAGTCCACGCTGCTGTCGCTCGCCGCCGGGCTGCGCCGCCCCGCCGAGGGGTCCCTGACCGTCTTCGGCGGCCGGCCCGGGTCCGCGGACGTCCGCCCCCGCGTCGCCTACCTCTCCCAGGACAAGCCGCTCTACCCGCAGTTCACGATCGCCGACACCCTCCGCATGGGCCGTGAGCTCAATCCCGGCCGCTGGGACCGGGCTGCCGCCGAGCGCATGGTCGCCGACGGCGGGCTGTCGTCCACGGCCCGCGTCGGGGACCTCTCCGGCGGTCAGCGCACGCGCGTCGCCCTCGCGCTCGCCTTCGGCAAGCGGCCCGAACTCCTGCTGCTGGACGAGCCGATGGCCGACCTCGACCCGCTCGTGCGGCACGAGATGACGGCCGCGCTCATGGGCCAGGCCGCCGAGCACGCCACCACCGTCGTGATCGCCTCCCACGTCCTCGCCGAACTCGACGGGATCTGCGACTACCTGCTGTTGCTCGCCGACGGCCGCGTCCGGCTCGCGGGCGAGGTCGAGGACCTGCTCGCCGCGCACACTGTCCTCGTCGGCCGGCACGAAGGCCCGGGCCTGCCGCGGGAGTTCGCCACGCACACCGTCGTGGAGGCCCGCGCCACGGGGCGGCAGCTGACCGCCCTCGTCCGGCCCGACGGCCCGCTCCCCGAGCGCTGGCGCGCCGCCGAACCCTCCCTGGAGGAGCTCCTCCTCGCCCACCTGCGGGCACCCGCCGCGCCCCCGCTGTTCACCCCCAGCGCGGAGCCGCGGGCTGTCCAACGGCCGTAAGCCCGGGGCCGGGTGGGCG